>JAQVZR010000103.1 GCA_028708105.1 Desulfoplanes sp.
CCCTATGGGAGGCGGGCTCGGTGGTGGCAGTTCCGATGCTGCAGCTTTTCTGAGATACCTTAATGCCCTTCAGGGGAAGCATGGGCTTGCAGAAGCCAAACTTGCAGCGTTGGGGCTTGATCTGGGTGCGGATGTCCCCTTTTTTTTCAGGAATCGGCCCTGTTGGGCTGGTGGCAGGGGAGAGAAGCTTCAGGACGCGGATATAGATCTGCATCAATTCCATACATTGCTTATTTGTCCTGAGGTACATGTCCCCACAGCCTGGGCGTATGGGGCATGGGATGAATATGTGACCGGGGAACAAAGTAAAAAAATCACGCCCCGAATCTTGACAAGGCAAACACGAGCAGATAGATGTCCTTTCTCTCGAGGACATGTTGTTTGCTATAATGATTTTGAGAGAGTGATTTTCCCTGTTTATCCACTATTATACAATGTTAAGCTGGCCATGTTCTCCTGTGGTGCCGGCGCATGCGTTATGAGCGGGTCCGGGGCAAGTCTGTTTGCTCTGTTTAAACGGGAATGTGATCGGGAAAAGGCGTGTATGTATCTTGATGCATCAGCCATTTCTTATTTTATATGATGTTGGGGCGTCGCCAAGTTGGCAAGGCAACGGGTTTTGGTCTCGTTATTCGGAGGTTCGAATCCTTCCGCCCCAGCCAAATTTTTTTGAAGAGGGTTTGAAATATGCCGCGTCATGGTGATTTGCGGATTGTAACCGGTAATGCCAATCCGCGGTTGGCCGAAGCTATATGTGAGCACCTCGGTGACAGGTTGACGCCTACGCTTGTTGGTACGTTCAGTGATGGTGAGGTCCGTGTTGAAATCGGTGATAATATTCGCGGCGATGATGTTTTTGTCGTTCAATCCATATGTGCTCCGGTTAATGACAATCTCATGGAGCTCTGTCTGATGCTGGATGCCTTGAAAAGGGCAAGTGCTGGAAGAGTGACTGCCGTTGTCCCCTATTTTGGATATGCACGGCAGGACAGAAAGGTTGGCCCTCGTGTGCCTATCAGTGCCAAGGTTGTAGCGGATTTTCTATCCGCAGGTGGAGCTGACCGTGTTTTGACCGTTGACCTTCATTCAGGACAGATTCAGGGTTTTTTTGATATTCCCGTAGATAATCTTTATGCCGCCGAAGTAGTGCTGGATTATATACGTTCTTTGGGTCATGAACTGGTGATTGTCTCTCCCGATGCCGGTGGAACGGAACGTGCCAGGGCATATGCAAAACGTCTGGGTGCTGGGCTGGCTATTATCGACAAACGTCGCGATGAGCCTAACAAGGCGCATGCCATGCAGGTAATTGGCGATGTGAAAGGCAAAATCGCCGTTGTGCTTGATGATATGATTGATACGGCCGGAACGATGGTTGAGGCTGGGAAGATATTGACGGCCTGTGGCGTTAAAAAAGTAGTGGCGTGTACAACGCATCCCGTACTTTCCGGACCTGCGATCAAACGGTTGGAAAAATCCGTTTTTTCCGAAATAATCGTGACTGACACTATTCCTCTGCGCCCTGAAGCTCAGGCAAGTGGTAAATTCAAGGTGATTTCTGTGGGCTCCCTGTTGGGGAAGGCCATTCATAATATTCATTCCGAATCGTCTGTAAGCGTCCTGTTTCGAGGATAAGAAGCTTTTTGAAGGAGAACATATCATGGCTGAGTTGCTGAAATTTCATGTAGAAGGACGTACAGAAAGAGGTAAGGGGCCTAATCGCCGTGTCCGAAAGCAGGGAATGGTTCCCGGTGTCTATTACGATGCTGACGGGCATAACATTCCTGTCAAGATGGATTTTATTGCCTTGTCCAAGTTGTATTCTTCGGTGGGATGTTCCAAGGTTTTTGAACTGGAGATCGTTCATGAAGGAAAAACTGATACAAAGCCCGCACTGATCAAGAACATTCATCGTCATCCCTTGAAGCCCATCTATAATCACGTGGATTTTTTTGGTATCGATCTGCACAAAAAGGTCACCATCTCTATTCCTGTTCAAGTTACAGGCAAGCCGGTGGGAGTTGTTGTTGGTGGTGGTGAATTGGGTATTTTCCGTGAGACTGTTGAAGTCGAATGTCTGCCCAGTGATATTCCTGACTCTCTTATCTTGGATGTAGCAAGCTTAAATCTTGGTGATAATATTCTTATTGGCGATGTTGCTTTTCCTGAGGGTGTTACTCCTCTTTTCGAAGAAAATTATGCCATTGTAGGCGTGGTTGTTCCTCGTATCACTGAAGAAGAGCCAGAACCTGAGGCAGAAACAGCAGCAGCAACAGAAGCTCCTGCTGCCGAAGGTGTTGCTTAACCCTTTTAGGGATATTTTTGTTCCTAACGTGTAGTTTCCCTGCCAATGTCAAGGGGCCTCTTATGGAGGCTCCTTGTTCTTTTTTATCCTGTCTTTTTCCATTCTATAAATATATACGAGATGTGCAATGGCTATTGCCGGTCTTATTGTCGGTCTTGGTAATCCTGGAACGCAGTACAGGAGAACACGGCATAACTCGGGATTTATGCTCCTTGACCGGATTGTAGGGTCTGATGTCGGGTGCTCATTGCTTTCTTCCCGTTCAGAGAAAGATTTTGAACTTTGGCAATGGCAACCATGCACAGGTCATGATCCGTGGTTACTTTTGAAGCCGTTGACTTTTATGAATCGAAGTGGGCGGGCCGTACAAAAAGTTCTCAAACATCGTGAGATCCCTTGTGATCGGATTTTGGTCCTGCATGATGAGCTGGATCTTCCTTTAGGGAAAATTCGATTCAAAAAAGGGGGTGGACTTGCCGGTCACAATGGGCTCAAGTCCATCGCCGCAGTATTGGGAACACAAGAATTTCTCCGTCTCCGCATAGGCATCAGCCGCCCTGATGATTCCGGCGATGTGGTATCCTATGTTCTGGGGTCCTTTTCTCAGGATGAGTATCATCTTCTGGCGTCGGTTTTTGACAACGCTGTTCAAGGAATACGGGTTTATTGCCAGGACGGGATTGAGCAGGCCATGCAGATTACCCATGCTCCATGAGTGCTCTCTTTCCCCCGGTGTTCAAGCATAGACTATTCTTTTGTTTTGATGTATAGACATCATTTGTATTTATTGTAGTTTACTCATTTTGGATGTTGTACGCCTGCCGCCTTCGCCGCGGGCCTCTTCTTCGATGGACGTATCCCGTGGGATTCGTCATTATCTTTGATATCCCCGAATATGAACAGGCCCCATATATCTTTAATAGTCTAGTATTCCACAGATATTTTGCGATATTTGCTGGAATTTGTTTTCCCGTTGTCGTGAATTTTCACGATAGCGGCATTTTGAACCGGAGGAATTTTCGTGTTTGTTGTCGACGAACTCGTGGTTTATCCCGCTCAAGGAGTAGGGAAAGTAGAACGGATAGAAACGCAGGAGATTGGTGGAGAATCTACCGAACTCTATATCGTGCGTATTCTGAGCAATAATGTTACGTTGATGGTACCTGTGCATAATGCTGTCAATGTTGGACTTCGTGCAGTATATACGCCGGAGGAGGCACGCATGATTTTTGCCTACCTCAATGATCGTTCCGATTTTACCGGGTATTCTGGACAAAACTGGAATCGACGTTATCGTGAATACTCTGAAAAACTTAAAAGCAGCGAACTTGTTGATGTTGCATATGTACTAAAAGAACTGATTCTTATTGGAAAAGACAAAGATCTTTCTTTTGGCGAGCGCCGTCTGCTTGAGCAAGCCATGGGTCTTATTTCTCTTGAACTTTCTTTTGCCCTTGACAAAGATCAAGATGCAGTCAAAAAAGAAATTGAAGAGCTTTTTGCCGATATTCTTCACAAAGATGAAGAGCAGGTGGAAAAAGATACTGAAGCCAAGTAGTTTTTGTTGTTCCTCACTCTATATCCATGCCCGATCCAATCAGGCATTTATGAATGTATTATCTCGCGTATCTCTTCTCTCTTATCTTTTAGGGAAATCAAATCATCCGCGTTCCTTTTCTTTGCCGACATATCCATGACCATTATCCTCGATGCAATAATTTATTGCATTTGTTGTCCTGTGTAATGGTTTCCCCGTTGCTTGACATTATTATTTTATAGATTTCGAGCTATAAGATATCCTTTGAAGTACTAATGGTGTCATTGCTTATCCATTCATCTATGCTTGTGAAATTGCAAAATACAAGTAAACACCCGCATGCTTTTTTTATTTTCATGGAGTTTGTATGAATTTATCAGAGTTAAAAACCAAGACTATGGCCGATCTCATGGATTTGGCCAGCCAGTACAAAATTGAAAACCCGAGTGGGATGCGTAAACAGGAGCTCATTTTTGCTCTTTTGCAATCGTGTGCCTCGCAAAATGGAGCTATTTCCGGCGAAGGTGTTTTGGAGATCCTGCCTGATGGTTTTGGTTTTTTACGTTCTCCCATGTACAGTTATATGCCCGGTCCTGACGATATTTATGTTTCTCCTTCTCAGATCCGTCGTTTCGGGTTGCGAACAGGTGATGTTATTGCGGGTCAGATACGTCCTCCTAAAGAGGGTGAGCGTTATTTTGCGTTATTGCGGGTTAAAAGTATCGGTTTTGAAGATCCTGACCTTTCCAAACAAATTGTTCTTTTTGATAATCTGACCCCCATTTATCCTGACGAACGTTTCCGTCTGGAAAATGGGAAGGAAAATTATTCAGCCCGCCTTGTGGATTTTTTGGTACCCATAGGCAAAGGACAACGCGGTCTTATTGTTGCTCCGCCCCGCACGGGTAAAACCATGCTCATGCAGACCATCGCCAATTCTATCAACGCCAATCATCCCGACGCTTTTTTAATTGTCCTGCTCATTGATGAACGCCCTGAAGAAGTAACGGATATGGAGCGGACGGTGAATGCCGAGGTCATCAGCTCAACTTTTGATGAGCCACCTCAGCGGCATGTGCAGGTTGCTGAGATGGTGTTGGAAAAGGCGAAGCGATTGGTGGAGCGCAAGGTTGATGTTGTTATCCTCCTTGATAGTATTACCCGACTCGGTCGAGCCTATAATGCTGTCAGCCCGTCGTCCGGTCGTGTCCTTTCCGGGGGGCTTGATTCAAACGCCTTGCAGCGTCCCAAACGATTTTTCGGTGCGGCGCGAAATATTGAAGAAGGAGGCAGTTTGACTATCATAGCCACTGCTCTTATTGATACTGGTTCGCGCATGGACGAGGTTATTTTTGAAGAGTTCAAGGGCACCGGTAATATGGAAATATATCTGGACCGTCATCTTTCTGATAAACGCATGTATCCCGCCATTGATATCCATCGTTCCGGCACCCGGAAAGAAAATCTTCTTTTATCTGCAGATGTTCTCAATAGAGTCTGGATTTTGCGCAAGGTTCTTTCCCCGATGAATTGTGTGGACAGCATGGAATTTTTGCTTGATAAGATGAAAGGCACCAAGAATAATAATGATTTTCTGGATATTATGAACAAGTAGACCCTTTGTATCCGTTGCGATCGCAGCGTCAGTCCGCAGTACAGGGGAAACATGATGACACAATCGGATTGTATGCACTTGCCTGGAGACGATGATTTCCAGACCTGGCTGCACCTGCTCCAGATACCGTGTTCAGTGAAATTGCTGGATTACATTGGTACTTTTTTGAGTACGTATCTGGTCGAAAACAAGCTTTCGTGCTATATTCTTGGCATTTCCGGAGGGATCGATTCCGGTTTCCTGGCCGCTTTGATGCATTACAAAAATATCCCTTTCAAAGCCTTTTCCCTTGCCATCCAGGGCAATGCTCCTGAAGAAATTACGCGTGCCGAAGATATCTGTCGTGCGTACGCACCCCGTCAGCAATCACCTCTCTGCAATCAGTCGTTGTCCTCGTTGTATACTTCTATCTCTGCTTCTTTTTCTTCCATTTTTTTTGAGACATCCAAAATTGCCGAAGGTAATCTCAAAGCCAGATCCCGGATGCTTTTTTTGTATCATGCGGCGCAATTGTTCCAAGGATGTGTCCTGTCCACGGATCAGCTTGATGAATTACTCACCGGATTTTGGACTCTCCACGGAGATGTGGGAGATATTTCCCCGCTGCAGCTGATCCCCAAAACCACAGAATATGCACTGGCGGAAATACTCTGCTCGTTGCTTGATCATCCTGAACCCCTGCAGTCCGCCATTGCCGCTACCCCTACCGACGGACTGGGGATCACGTCTTCGGATCTGGATCAATTGGGAGTATCTTCCTACAGAAAACTTGAAGAATTGTTCCTGGAGTATTTTACTCTGCGGATCAAGGATACAAACAAAACGATGTCTGCCTTCGAAGTGTCCCGGCTCGCCGCTTTGCGTCGTGAAGTGGCCATCCAGCGTTTTGAAATTACCAGGTTTAAACGAAGAGGACCCCTGGTGCTTAACCCCTGTCTTGATGTTTCGTCCTAGAAATCTCTATCATTACGAGTGGATTTTGTGTCCTATGCGTTCCTCGAAAATCCCTATGCTTGTTTTTTCCCTCTCAGGAAACGTTCTGTTTC
>JAQVZR010000104.1 GCA_028708105.1 Desulfoplanes sp.
AAAAAACTTTCGAACCCCTGGGAGCAACCAGAAGTATCTCTGCCGACGTACGGATCATTGCCGCCACCAATAAAAATCTCATGGACCAGGTCAAGGCCGAACGCTTCCGTCTGGATCTCTATTACCGCCTCAATGTGGTCCAGTTGGAACTCCCCCCCCTCCGCGAACGTCTCGAAGACCTGCCCCTGCTCATTGACCATTTCATCCAACGCCTCAACCTGCTCCAGAACAAAGATATTCAAGGCGTATCAGAAGACGTGCTCGCCCTCCTGATGCGTTGCGACTACCCGGGAAATATCCGCGAGCTGGAAAATATTCTTGAATATGCGTTCATCCTCTGCAATACAGGATTCATTCAGGCTGAACATCTCCCGGAATATCTCCAGCCCCGGCAACCTGTGACCAGCCTTTCCAGCGCACATGTCAGCATGACTATGGAAGAAATCAAATGCCAAGCGGTCCTCCAGGCTTTGGAACGTAATCACGGCAAAAAGATGCAAACCTGCCAGGAACTTGAGATCTCTAAAGACACACTCCGGCGGATGCTCAAACGCTGTCAGCCCACCTCCTTCTCATATTCCCCCAAACAGACACAAAAAAAACCATAAAAAAATACCAGAACAAGATGCTCCGGCATTTTTTTATGGTCAAATTTATGGTCAGATATACCTATCGTCTGTCAGGAATCATGGACATCGCTGAGCAGTTCGACCGCAGAGGCAAAGGTTTCCAGGCAGACCAGGCAAACCTCATCGCCCATAGCCTTGTACCCGCTCAGCACAGGCTGGCTCTGGATAAGATCCCCAAACCGGGTCAAATGGATAATAAATGTCTTGCGCATACGCCCTCTTACCCAATATTGAACTGCCTGACAATCTGGAGTATATAGTTTAACCGCGTGGTCATGCAGCTCCGGCAGCCCACGCCCAGGAGCAATACACGCAGGGACAATACCTCTCATTCATTTAACCATACATAACGCGGAGGACCTATGGCTCTTTTCACCGATCAGGAAGCGCTGGATTACCATTCCCAGGGTAAAAAAGGAAAGCTGGAAGTAATTCCCGTCAAACCCTGTGCCACGCAAAAACATCTTTCCCTGGCCTATACACCTGGCGTTGCCAAGGCATGCCTAGCTATCAAGGACGATCCCAGCAAGGTGTACGAGTATACCAACAAGGGGAATCTTGTCGCCGTAGTCTCCAATGGGACGGCGGTTCTTGGATTGGGCAACATTGGTCCCATGGCTGGTAAACCCGTCATGGAAGGCAAAGGCGTTTTGTTCAAAACATTTTCGGACGTGGATGTCTACGATATCAATATCAACCAGCCCGACCCCGACAAAATCATTGAATTCTGCACCATGCTTGAGCCCACCTTCGGAGGCATCAACCTGGAAGATATCAAGGCCCCCGAATGTTTTTATATTGAAGAGAAACTCATTGAAACCCTGAATATTCCCGTCTTTCATGACGATCAGCACGGCACGGCTATCATTTCCGGTGCAGCTCTGGTCAATGCCATGGAACTGAGCGGCAAAAAAGCTGAAAACATCAAGGTTGTTGTCTCTGGAGCTGGTGCTGCAGCCATTGCCTGTGCAAAATTCTATCAGAATCTTGGCGTGCGCAATGAAAACATCTTCATGTTCGATTCCCGTGGGCTCATCTATGAAGGCCGCGCGGGCATGAACCCCTACAAAGCCATCTTTGCCCAGGACAAAAATTACGGGACCATGGAAGACGTCATCAAAGGTGTCGACGTCTTCCTCGGTGTCTCAGTCAAAGATATCCTGACCCCTGCCATGGTCAAAACCATGGCTCCTCATCCTGTCATTTTTGCCATGGCCAACCCTGATCCAGAGATCACCTATGAAGCTGCACGAGGAGCCCGGGCCGACTGCATCATGGGCACAGGAAGATCCGACTATCCCAACCAGATCAACAATGTTTCCGGTTTTCCCTTTATTTTCCGAGGGGCTCTGGACGTCCGGGCCACAAAAATCAATGAAGCAATGAAAGTTGCGGCAGCCAAGGCACTGGCCGCTCTGGCAAAAACGGAAGCGCCCAAGGAAGTTCTGGAAGCCTACGGCGTAGACAGTCTGGAATTCGGCCAGGATTACATCCTTCCCAAACCTCTCGACCCGAGACTTCTTGAGCATGTAGCTCCGGCCGTGGCTCAGGCAGCCATGGACACGGGGGTTGCCACTGTCACCATTGATATTAAACAATACAAAAAAGACCTTAAACAGAGGATGAAGGCCTCCAAAAAACGGGTCGCAGCATACGTTGCCAGCTACCATCTGGGCTTCTAAGTTCTCTCCCTGTACAATTATTACCCAGAGGGCCGTGCCTGCATCGTCTTTTTTTGCAGACACGGCCCTTCCACTCCCCAGCACATGCTCTAGATCTCACCCTTCTTCTTCCAAAACAAACTTCCACGCGCAAGACCACTCTTGGGGATGTTCATCCGGCGGACAGCCGATGCAGGTGGTCACAATTCGGGGATCAATCTCATGGGCAAACCCCCGATATTCCACTTTTCCCCCGGATTTACAGGGATAATCATCCATTTTTTTGCGTTTTCTGGCGAGCTGAACACGGCACTTATTCACGCGGAAAACAAAGGAGGTGGCGGTTTCTTCCACAATCTCCCAGGTATTGATGTGGGCGTACATACGATGAGCCAGAGCGCGTTTGAGTGCTTCCAGCCCTCCATTCTCTCCTATATCAAGCAAGGCCTTGATCCGATGGGCTTCCAAGGGCGCAAAACGTGTCCAGCAGGTATCGTTGGCCCGCTTGGCATCGTCCATGCCGCACCGGCTTTCAATGGCCTGAAACCAGACCCCATCGGCAGCCAGCCAGGAAGAATGTAACGATTCCACCAGATTTTCCAGGGTATCTTCATCCATATCCGAAAAAAGGTCTTCTTTGGATTCGCGCTTGAGAATCTTGCACAATCGATGCTCCAAAATACCCTGCAGCCGATCTCCAGCCTCCCTTTCCGCTTCCAAAGCCGTTTCAAGCCCCACCTGATGGACAGATTCAGCCAACCACAACCCATAATGCGACGCCGTCAGACGTAGGGCCTCCACAACCTGGCTGATCAATACGGAACGCTCTTGTGTCATGCTACCCTCCAATTTTGCACTAAAATACAGCGAACTTCACAATTCCATTGAGCTGACGTTCCAGCACAATTTTCATCCAGACCTTCTAACCCCAGGCCCTATCCCTGACAATGCTACTCCGCGGAATCGTCAAACCAAGTTTCATTTCGATATTTTCCCAAATAAAACAAAGGTAATACGTATCCTTCGGATTCAACCCATTTCTTTATTTCGCTTAATTTTCATTTTTTCTCGTTACTCCCGACAGGTCGACCACCTTCCGCCTAAAAGTATACGCCGAGACAACACTCCCATGCTCTTTTCATCGCCATCATAACTTCACCTCATCCAGAATTTTCCCCAACTATCCCATAAAAAATAGTGCCCCCTACCGTCACCCCGCAAAAACCCTACCATCCCAGAACAATCCAAAGATTTTTGTAAGACACAATTCAAAAATATTTCTGAAATAATAATCAATAAATACAGAGCTTCAAAGAAGTTATACGCCATATCGAAACAAAATATGCATATAACTATGGTAGGGTGATACTGTACTTCGATATTCTGATACCCCTACCTTGTATTACCAATACAAAAAGCGTAACAGTTTTTTGAAAATAATGGCATTTCCGGAAGTCATACCTGCACGCATGGCTACCAGAAGGTCATTTTTTGTTTGCTGTACTTTTATCCGTTCTAAGGAGCCAAAACTCCCTGAACGACCATTTTTCCAGACAACCCTTCTGGCCCAACAGCATCGCCGTCGATAATCATAAACGTATCGAACGGATCAGGGAACGCCTGGTGTCTTGTCAGGTGCAACATGTCGTAACTATGTAGCATTGAAACAGCCCTGAAAAATGCAATCCGTATTTCCTGAGAACGCTGACCGTCGGGTCGGCCTTTCGAGCACAGAAAAAGACACTATGCTCCCATTGCATTTCAAGCACTTTTATCCCTGGTTTGTTGCCATCTCAGAAGCGCGTTGCCGAGCAGACGCTCAGCGTTCCCAGGGAAAAAACGCATACGGGTTGAATCATTTATACGACATGCAATCCATGACACGAAACTGGTTTTGGATATGTATGATGACCTATCAAATATATAACGAGGTCCGACTCGTTATCATAGAACGGCAAAGAGAGGATGGATGGCGAATTCACACTATAACGGGGAGATTGTCGCCGGGGCGCTTCTTATCCGGGAAAGCAGACTGATAGCGGAAATGTTACATCAGGGATTAAATAAACAGGAATTCGACAAAGCGATCCTGGAGGACAATATCCTTCAGAAAAGGTCCCCTGCCACTGCCCGGAGACAGACGCAATTGATCAGGAAAAGGCTCCTTGGTCTTGATCCCTCCCTTTTGTCCCTTGTCACCGAAGGAAGTCTTGAACAGGCCACCCAGGCCATTTTTTGTGCAGCCATAAAGCACAACCATTTGATCGGGGATTTTCTTCTCAAGGTTGTCAGTCTTCACATGCGGACATTCAAGGACCAACTGTCATCTCTCGACTGGGATACTTTTTTTGAAGATTGCACCCACATTACCCCGTCTATCGGATTGTGGTCGGATTCCACAAAAACTAAAATCCGACAGGTCGTATTCCGTGCCCTGGCCGAAGCAGGCGTGATCGACTCGACACGCTCACGCAGGATTATTCCTTTTCTGCTCTCCCCTGAGGTCAGAACACTTTTGAAAACCACCAACGAGCCCTACGTTGTGCAATGCCTGGAGGCCATACAATGATCCTCGACTTCAACGGACGCCTCAACAAGATCACCGACCGCCTCCTGTCCCGGGAGCTGCTTGCCAATGCCGGTCTGGGCAACGACATCGGGTTCTATATTTTTGACTACCCACCGGCAAAAGAGCTTGAGGTCAGAAATTATCTCAAAATCGTTGAGGAACAATTGTCCAAGAGGAAACCGGATCTCAGGTATATCCATATCAATCTGTTTGAATTGATTATCCAATATCTCAAAAAACGAAAAATTCTTGAACCCGCCTTTGCCCTCCAAAAAACCAAAGGGGACGACGAGCTTCTCAATGCGCTCAAGGGGCCTCTCCATTCCCAGAAAATCGCCGAATATTTTGTCCAAGCCGCACATCCCGCGGAACACGACCTGGTCCTCATGTCAGGCGTCGGCAATGCATGGCCACTTCTACGGGGACACAATCTGCTCAACTGCCTCCATCCCCTCATGGGAGACACTCCCCTGGTCATGTTTTATCCCGGTCACTATTCCGGGCAAGGGTTGTGCCTTTTCGGGAAACTGGCCGAGAGCAATTACTACCGGGCATTTGCATTGGTGTCGTAAAACGACCGGGTGAAGGGTAAAGGACAGTTTTAGGTGTTAGGTTTTACGTTTTAGGATCAAGGACGGGGAAAGTGAATGCTTAGCGAACGCAGTGAGGTTAGCAGACCTTATGCAAAGCTAAAGTGAATGCTTAGCGAACGCAGTGAGGTTAGCAGACCTTATGCAAAGCTGACGAGATTCATAGAAATCCAATGTCCGCAGTCCAGGACCGGAAGTCTTTGTAGAGACAAGGCATGCCTTGTCTCCGGAGATGTCGGCAAGCAACACACAGAGCCTTTCCTGGGAACGCCGACCGTCTGGTCGGCAACGCGCTTTGGAGATGGCACCTGCTGAGGCAAATGACTGCCACATAGAGACGCTAGCACGAACCCTTCAGCCGTTGCCCGAAAGGCCGAGCAGACGCTCAGCGTTCCCAGGAGTACGGACGTGTCTCCCTTCAGCCTTCAGCCAGATCCCTACAAACATTCCAACCCCCAAAAAAACCATGCGTATCAATAATCTGTTCAGCAAAAATCTTTCCCGCCCCATAAACGGCGTTGTCAAAGCAGAGCAACTGGAAGACGCCATTGTTTGGCAGGAACTTGATGAATATGTCCTGACCAAAGAATTGGATCGTCACTTCCGCAGCTTTTTTGATGCCTATGTAACTGCCATAGATAATCCTCAAGATCCCAACGTGACGGATAGGATGGGGGTCTGGGTCTCGGGATTTTTCGGGTCTGGTAAATCACATTTTATCAAAATTTTGTCCTATCTCTTGAGCAATAGGGACGCCCTGAATCCTGCGACCCAGACAGGTAAACGGGCCATCAACTTTTTTACCGACAAGATCAAAGATTCCCTGCTTTTGGCAGACGTCAAAAAATCCGTTGCGGCGTCCACGGATGTCGTTTTGTTCAATATCGACAGCAAGGCAGACGCCAGCGAAGGACAGGGCACCATTTTATCCGTATTCTGGCGGGTTTTCAACGAGATGCAGGGGTTTACCGGAGATTCTCCATACGTAGCAGAGATGGAACGTCATCTGAGCAGCCT
>JAQVZR010000105.1 GCA_028708105.1 Desulfoplanes sp.
CAACCTGTTCACCTGCCTCAATGCCGGTCATCCCTTTACTGCCGGGCAGGAAGTGTCATTCAGGATGATCGGTGATCCCGGTAACCGGGCCTACGTGGATCTGGGTGCCTTCCAGTCGGGCATCGAGCTCAAACCTGTATCGGCAGAAGTAAAACAAGCACTGTGGGCCGAAATCATCACAGAGATCCAGAAGCAATACCTCACCACCGGACATGACCTGACCCCGGAACTGACCGCAGCCATCAATAACGAGCTGGTGAACCGTGAAATTTACGAAGGCACCGATGTGGTCGAACCCGGCCGGGAGGCCTATGGCCTGATGCCCAAGGGATATTTGCTCACAGCAAATGGCGCCCAATCATCCCGCCTCGACGCCGTGCATACTGTGGATATTGACTCCCTGGCCCCCACAATTCCCCAAGGCCTGAAGGCTTCATCCCTGGATGAAAAAATCGAACTTGTCTGGGCCGCATTGCCGGAAAAAGATATCGCAGACATTGAAATCTGGTCCAGCCCCACCCCGAACAGCGGGTTTTCCCTCATGGCCAAAAACGAAACAAACCAGTTTATGATGACCCAACGCACCAACTTTATGCCCGAATATGTTAAAATCCGGGCCGTGGACAAAGCCGGAAATATCGGGGCATTCACCAAGGCAATCAGTACCGTTGCCCTGCCCCACCCGGACATATACACCTTTGCCCAGCCCGGGCCCGTCCTGGGCGGCACCATAAGCACCCCTGTCTTTCTCCGGGCAGCCAAAGGACCTTTCATTGTCGAACAGGACCTGATCGTAGATAAACAGGGCGTTCTGTACGCCGAACCCGGAACCAGCATGTTATTCCGCCCAGGCACGGCGCTCATCATCCAGGAAGGAGCCTTGTTCCTGTATGGACAATGCGACAAACCCATTATTTTGTCCCCTGAAAACCCGTCCGCACCTGCGGGAAGTTTTAAAGGGATTGTCATGCACGGGGCTTCCAGGGGATTGGTTACTCATACCCGTATCCAGCGTGCCGAAACAGGCATCGAGCTTGTTCACTCTTCACCCAGCATCACACATACGGAAATACGTGCAAGTTCCCAGGCCGGAATCAGCCTGGGCGACGGAGCAGGTCCGGAAATATCCGGCTGTTATATCCATGCCAACGAAGGTATAGGCGGCCTGCTCATCGCAGGCGAAGGAGTGTATCCCAAGATTCATGGCAACAGCTTTGAAAACAACATCCCTTTTCAGGTCCAAAGTTTTGTTCCTGTCCAGATTGATCTGAGCAACAATTTCTGGGGGAGCAGTCAGCCCTCTACGGATCTTTTTCTCGGGGAAGGCTTGCTCATTGATCCTGTTCTGACCGTGAAACCGTAACCCAAACCACTCCACACTCCCTGGGGGCACCATGTATATACGATTACGACGGATACTTTGTATCACCACACTCCTTGTATGTACCTGCATAGGACCAGTTCTGGCCGTTGATCAGGGCCAGGAACCGGTCGGTGAATACGGTTCCATTGACTGGATAGCCATGCAGATCCGGGCCACGGGAATGGGCGTGGCCAGTCCCAAGGCCATGAACATGTCCCACGCACGCATCCTGGCTCAAGGAGCGGCCAAAGTCGTGGCCCAGCGCAATCTTTTGGAAGTGGTCAAGGGCGTACATATTGATTCCGAGACTACCGTACGCAACTACATGGTCCAGGACGACACCATCACCACCAGAATCCAGGGGGTGCTCAAGGGCGCAACCATTGAAAAATATACCTTTGGGCCGGACAATTCCTGCACGGCCACCATCAGTATCCACCTCACCGGCGATCTGAGCCGGGCCATACTGCAGAACCTCCCCCAGGCTGATTCTGCGCGGGGACAGGCTCTGGGGCTTGAGGGAAAAATTGCCCAGCTGGAACAACGGATCGCAGCCCTGGAACAACGGATCAATTCCCTGCAACAGATCAAATACGAACAGGAAGACCTTTCGCGGCTTTTCATCCAGCTGGTATCCTTACTTGCTGAAAACCAAAACGCCCGTATCCAGCAGACCACCTTCACGACCTCGGGCAAACTCCAAACGCTGGAAGCAAACCAGCAAAATATACGCGCCAATCTCAAAATGCTCTCCGACCGGATCTCCCGTCTGGAACAAGGCAAGGAGCAGGTGCCCGGCCCGAACACACAAACAGCAAACAACGCCGGATACACCGGGCTGATCATCGATGCCCGGGGCACAGGATTCAGACCGTGCCTGCGGCCCAAGATCTTCGGTCAAAGCAGACTGCTCTATCCAGGCCCTTATATCGACCAGCACACGGCCATCAGCAAAGGATACGTCCGTTTTTACCGCAACCTGGGACAGGCACAGCACTCTTCCCTGGCAGGTAAACTTCCCTACACCGTCAAAGCGACCAATAGCGCCAAAGGACTCAAACGGACCCTGATCCTCCCGGAAGATGCAGGCAAAGAACTCTCGGCCATCATCAAAGATCCCAACGGGTTCATGTCCCAATGCAAGGTGCTCGTGGTCTTCTAAACAGACCCGGATCAATCCCTATCCGGACACCTTGAACGTCCACCAAAAAAAGGCAGCCGCACCGGAACCCGGTACGGCTGCCTTGATGTCTATGACTTCTTCAAAACCTCCATCCACTGCAAGCATGAGCCCCCCAGAGCCTACGGCACCTCCATGAAAGCATACACCAGCACCCACCGTTCCTACCGCGCCCTTGCAACCCACGACAACGAAATCAGCTTTCAGGTGGTTATCGAAGAAACCGACCTACACATCGTCTGCGAACAGGATCTGCGGGAAGCAATTTTCGATCACGTGCACACCCTGCGGGGACAAATAAAAGGATACATGCACCTGCATCCCGCATTTTTGACGTCCCTGACTCCCCTGCCCCTTGATCCCCACGCACCGTCCCTGGTCGCGACCATGCTTGAGGCCGGACGTATTTTGGATGTCGGGCCCATGGCCGCCGTGGCCGGGGCCATTGCCCAGAATGTGGCGGACACGTTTGTTGACCAAAGCCGAAATATCCTGGTGGAAAACGGGGGAGATATCTACATGCATTCCAACCGGGAACGGACCATAGGGGTGCTGCCCGATCCCGTGGGCGACATGGCCCTTGGCCTGGCCCTGACACCGGCGGACTTCCCTTGCGCCGTCTGCTCGTCATCGGCATTTATCGGCCATTCTCTGAGCCTGGGTACGGGCGACCTGGTTGTGGTCCGGGCCCGGGCTGGAGCTCTGGCCGACGCTGCAGCCACCCGCCTGTGCAATGAACTTAAAAGTCGCCGGGACCTACAAAAAATCCTCGGCATGGCCGAGGATTTAAAAGTTGAAGGCATTCAGGGGGTTCTGGCCCAATGTGCGGGAAACATCGGCATCACCGGGGCTATGGAACTGGTGGGGCTGGGGGGATAAAAAAACGCACCCTACCCTTTGTCAAAGGCAAGAATATCCTGCTCAAACATGTCGTAAAGATCCTCGAAAACCACGGGAATGCGTTCGTGGAAATCAGCGAGCATGGGCAGCATGATCTGCCGAATCTGGGGATGAGCCGGAGAAGCACAGCGCAACCGAAAAATATGTCGCCACTCCCTGAGATTGGCGGTCACCACGATTTCGGTCTTCAAGCTGTTAGGCAGCACGGAACGGGCCTCCTGGGGCTTGGCACCCGAGGCCAACATGGCGAGGTACACCCGTTCCGCAGTGTGCATGGCCTCAAGCCACAGGGCGTATTGCGGTGAATCCTGGGCCCAGAAAAAAGGACGGATCACAGTGATCTCCTGGCCGAATTTTTCTTTGGAATAGTTGGCATAGCGCGTACTTTCCTGAGAAAACGATGCCAGCCGATGCCGCACAAGTTCATGAGAAATCCCCCGGTCACACACAATACGCACACTGATGCCGACGTGTTCGAGGACACTCTCATGCCCCACCTGCATAATCCTGCGTATCAGCCCTTTGGCGGATTCCGGCGTAATCTTGTCCTCGGATTTGTAACAGGTCCGGGCAGCCAACTCCAGATGACGGAGTACCTGCTCTCCTTCAGGCATCTGCAGAATAAAAAAGGACGGTTCTACAATACGCATGGTATATTCCTTACAAAAATTTCAGTTATGTGATGCAAAATAAAGAGAACAATCCACCATCCCAAACCCGTAGGGGTGCCCCCTGCGGGTACCCGATTCCGCCTTGCGAGTACCCGATTCCGACCTGCCGAAACGTGTTCCGACGTTGTCCTCTCATATATACGACCTGATAAACATAACACGACCGTAGGGGCGCCCCTTGCGGGTGCCCTTTTCAGATAACACAACCGCCCTACGGATTCTGAACATACAAAGGGCACGGCACGCCGTTGCCCTTACACAATAACAAAATTCCCATACACGAAAAGGCTTCAGTCTCCCGTCTCCCTGTCTCCTGTCTCCCGTCTCCTGTCTCCCTGTCTCTTTTCACCCAGGACACCCGGTAAAGGGAATCTTCAAATGCCGGTACGCTTTTTCCGTGACCACCCGGCCACGGGACGTTCTCTTGAGTAATCCACTCTGGATCAGATAGGGCTCATAAATCTCTTCAATGGTCCGGACCTCTTCAGAACAGGCTACGGCGATGGTTTTGACCCCCACAGGGCCACCCGAAAAATGCGAAATGATGCAGGTCAGAATCTTACGGTCCATCATGTCCAAACCGTTGGTGTCCACATCCATCATGTCCAGCCCCCGGGACGCGACCTGTTCATCAATGACGTCGCAGCCTTTCACATGAGCAAAATCACGCACCCTGCGCAAAAGCCGGTTGGCAATTCTTGGCGTCCCGCGTGAACGTCTGCCGATTTCCAGAGCCCCTTCCGCAGTAACTTTAATCCCAAAAATTCCTGCGGCCCGCTGAACAATCAAAGCCAGTTCTTCGGGCTGATAAAATTCCAGACGACAGATAACCCCAAAACGGTCCCGCAGAGGCGAAGTGAGCAGACCGATGCGGGTTGTTGCTCCCACCAGGGTGAAGGGTTCAAGATCAATCTTCACAGTCCTGGCCCCGGGTCCCTGACCTATGATCAGATCAAGCTTGAAATCCTCCATACCCGGATACAGAATTTCTTCCACATTCGCGGGCATGCGGTGGATTTCGTCAATGAACAAAAGATCATTTTTCTTAAGATTGGTCACAATGGCGGCCAGATCTCCCGAGCGTTCCAGAACCGGGCCCGAGGTGCTCACCAAATTGACCCCAAGCTCCGAGGCCATGATCTGGGCCAGAGTGGTCTTGCCCAAGCCAGGATTACCGTACAGCAGAACATGATCAAGGGGCTGCCCCCGATCCCGGGCAGCCTGCAGATAAATCCGCAGATTAGCCCGCACATCGTCCTGGCCGATAAAATCATCCAGCGCGCTGGGACGGATGTTCTCGTCTAAAGAGGGTATATCTGTGGTATTCATTACATCCCGGAAGACTTGGAAAGAAGTTTCAGAGCCATGCGGATGGCACCGCCGACATCCAGATCGGATTCGGTCTCAAGGAGCTGCTGGACAACGGGTTCGGCTTCTCTGTCCGTATATCCCAGGGCCAGTAGCCCCCCCAGTGTATCATCGTACAGTCCATTGCGGGGACTGGGTCGTACCGTGGTTTGAACCGTCTGGAATCCTTTAAGCTTATCCTTGAGATCCAGAAGAATGCGTTTGGCCGACTTGAGCCCGATACCGGGAACGCGGGTCAGAGCATGAATGTCTTCTTCCGCCACGCGCAAGGCAAGTTCACCAGGTTCAAAACAAGCCAGCATGGCCAGTGCGGTCTTGGGACCAAGTTTGGGCACACCGATCAGGATGCCAAAAACCTCGCGCTGCTCCCAGGAAAAAAATCCGTACAAGGCCAATACGTCTTCACGCACAATGGTCTGGATATAAAGCTCTGTTTCTTCGCCGATTTTTCCCAAACGCCCCATGGCCTGTTCACCCATGAAAATATCATAACCGACACCCGAGGTGGTCAGTACGACACACGAGCGTTCACTCTTCTGCAGAAGTGTTCCTTTAATGTAGGCTATCATATCGACACGGGCACCTGGATAACATGCGGGAGATAAAAGGGATTTATTTTCCGTACAAATGTTTGAAACGTCGCTGATTGAGATGACAGATGGCAATGGCCAGGGCATCGCTGGCATCTTTGGCCCACCCGCCTTTGCATCCCAAAAGCTGGGCAACCATAAAGGCGACCTGGGATTTTTCGGCCCGACCGGTTCCCACCAGCATTTTTTTAATCACCGTGGGCTCATAGCTGGCAACGGGGATATGCCGTGTAGCGCAGGCCGTCAGGGCCGCGCCCCGAGCCTGACCAAGTTTCAAGGCCGAAGCGGCATTGCGGGAAAAAAAAACATCTTCCACCGAGGCCTCTTGGGGAGCATGGATCTGGATAAGCTCGACGATCCGCGTATAAATAAACCCCAGACGTACGCTCAAAGATTCATCCAGAGGGGGCC
>JAQVZR010000106.1 GCA_028708105.1 Desulfoplanes sp.
CAATGTAGGCCAGGCAGTGTATCAGCGTGCGTCCGTTCTGGACGATGACACTTTTGAATCGATCCCCCCAGAGATAGCCTTTTCGGTTGTGTCGCTTGTTGTAATAGCGGGAAAAGCTTTGCTTGATTTCCTTGATCATTTCCGAAAGTGAACTCCATTTTTTCCTCACCGCAGGAATTTTTTCTTTAGAGAGCAAATCCTTAGGACCGTGAGCCCGGATAGAGCGCTCACGCAGCTCTTCGTCGGAGACGTGATCTTTGGGAAACATGCGCACGAGCAGATGAAAATGGTTGTCCATCAGCGCATATCCCAGAATTTCGGTGAAGTAGATGCGGGAATATCGCTGTATCAATTGCTGCAGGAAGTCTTTGTCCGCGTCATTAAAGGGGAGTCCATCCAGGGCTGTACGGGAAATGACATGGTACACCGCCGGATTTTCAGAAATAAGAAGCCGGGGAATGCGGGGCATGGCTGTCTCCATGAAAGAAATTTTGGTGGATGGAGCATGCGTAGCATAGATTTGGGGGGTGTGCCATACATAGTTTGCCTGTCCCGGTTCCGGTTTGATACTAACACGGCCCTTCGGGAATCCCTGAGGGGCCGTGTTGCGTTTTGTGGGGTGATGCGGATAAAGAATCGGCTTGAACAGCGCTGTTATCGGATGAGTGGTTGGTTTACACGCAGACGGAAGGCCTCCGCCATTATGACGATAATCAAGGAGAATTCATGGGGCATTTGATCGCCAAGGACATTTACCGCCAGCTGGGCCGAAAAATCGACAACACCACGGTGCGTACTCCGTGGAATCCGGCCCTGCGGGATCTTTTGCAGGCGTTGTATTCCCGGGAAGAAGCGGATTTTATCGTGCGCATGCCGTACCGACCCTCAACCCTTGGCCGGTTGCAGAAAATTATGGGCATGGACGCCGCGCCCCTGCAGACGCGGTTGGAATCCCTGTGCCACAAGGGATTGGTCTGCGATATCTATGAGGGGGACGAATATGTGTACATGATCAGCCCCTTTGTCATCGGGTTTTTCGAGTTCACCATGATGCGCACCAGGGGGGAGCTTTCTCCGAAAAAATGGGCCGAATTGTTCCATGCCTACATGTTCGGGAGCCATGACTTCCTGGACGCCAATTTCGGGGATGATCAGCAGATTTCCATCATGCGTGCTCTGCCCCATGAACAGACCCTGGGCGATCATGTGGAGATTCTGGATTACGAAAAGGCCTCGGCCCTCATTGATGCCCAGACCTCTTTTGCCGTGGGTATCTGTTCCTGCCGTCACGAAAAGGAGCATCTGGGGGAAAGAAAGTGTACTGTCCCTCTGGAGACCTGCACCTCCATGGGTTCGGGGGCTGAGTTTCTGATCCGCAACGGGTTTGCCCGGTCCATTTCCAGGCAGGAAATGGACGATATCACGGTTCGGTCCAAGGAGATGGGGTTTGTGCTCTCCACGGACAACGTGAAGCAGGACGCCGGGTTTATCTGTCATTGCTGTTCGTGCTGCTGCAATCTTTTGAAGGGCATCCGGGAAACAGGATATTCCGGGGTTCTGGTGTCCTCCAGTTTTATGGCCCGGTGTGATGAAGATGCGTGCAACGGGTGCGGGAAATGCGCGAAGGCCTGTCCCATCGATGCCATCACCATGGTTGATGTTCCCGTGGATGAGGGGGAACGGCCACGTAAAAAACCTGTGATCAATGCGAGCTATTGTCTGGGCTGTGGGGTCTGTGCCTTGAAATGCTCCACAAAAGCCATGCGTCTGGACGAGCGGACACAGAAGGTCTTCCATCCCGAGGATTCCATGGAGCGGGTCGTTCTGCAGAGTCTGGAGCGGGGCACCCTGCAGAATCTGATTTTCGATAACCCCAACAGCCGCACCCAGGGGTTCATGCGCGGGCTGGTGGGAACATTTTTGCGGCTTTCCCCGGTGAAGAAGGGGCTTATGAGTGACGCGTTACGGTCACGTTTTCTGGAGGCCATCCGCAAGGCGGGTGGGTGATACCATCTATGTACGAGGTAATGATGATGACGAAGAATAGGTGGCATCTGGTTGTGGCGATTCTGGTTTGTTTGGCTGTTTGTGGCTGTCAGCCTGCCGGGAATGGCGGACCGTGTTTGTCCTCTCCAGCCGGGCGTAATGCTCCGGGTGCGTATTCGGTTCCTTTTGCTGACGGCAGTTTTTTTCTGACCGTCATGCACCTCAACGACACCCATTCCCAGCTTGTTTCCCTTCAAAGTCAATCCCTGATCCTGGATGGAACCAAAACGTATGTGGATATGGGTGGTTTTGCCCGTATCAGGACCAAGGTGGATGCCATACGTGACCGTCACGAACCCTCCCTTCTGCTCCACGCCGGGGATGCAGTTCAGGGCACGTTGTATTTCACCCTGTATCACGGGGACGCCGATATGGCCGCGCTCAATCTTCTGGGTGTCGATGCCATGGTCGTGGGCAATCATGAATTCGACAAGGGGCCGGATCTTCTGGCCGCATTGACGGGCACGGCTGATTTTCCCATGATGGGAGGAAATATCGATTGCAGCCGAGAACCTCTTCTTCAGGAAAAGATCAAAAACTATGTGATCAAGAATGTCGGGAACGAAAAGATCGGCATCATCGGTCTCACCACTCCGGAGACGGCGTTCACGTCCAGTCCGGGGAGCACGGTGACTTTTGACGACGTGGTGGGCACGGCCGGAAAGATGGTGGGTGAACTTGAAGCCATGGGCGTGGACAAGATCATCGCCCTGACCCATGAAGGGTTCAAACAGGATATCGCTCTGGCTGAAGCCGTTGACGGGATTGATCTGATTGTTGGCGGTCATTCCCATTCCTTGCTGGGAGATGAAGGTGACATAGGGCTGGTATCTTCCGGACCGTATCCCGTGCGTACTGCGACCCCTGACGGGGCGCCGGTATACATTGTCCAGGCCTGGGCAAAGGGCCGGGAGCTGGGTGTGGCCCGGGTGGATTTTGACGAGCACGGAGTGATAGAGAAATTTCAGGGAAATCCTGTGATTATCCTGGGTGATACGTTTAAGCAAAAAAACAGTGCAGGAAAAAAAGTTGTTGTGGATGCGTCCACCCGACAACGACTTCTTGATGTCATCCAAGAAAATCCCGGGCTGGAAGTCGTGCCCGAAGATGCGGCCATGGCGGCCCTGCTCAAGCCCTATACCGCGGGGATACAGGATATGGAGGCAGAGGTTGTTGCCCGTGTGGCCGAAGACCTTCCCCATGTTCGCGTTCCTGGAAGAGATAGGAATAGGCCGAGACCTGATTGCCCGGAGGGCAGTTGGCTGGCTCCCCTTGTGGCCGATTCTCTGATCTGGAAAGCCAGTGCCAACGGTCTGAACGTTGATCTGTCCCTGCAAAACGGCGGAGGGATACGCACGGGCCTCTGTGCTGGAGACCTGACCGTAGGAGATGGGTATACTCTGCTGCCTTTTGGGAATACGCTGGTTGTTCTGGGGCTTACGGGAATGGAGATCGCAGCAGCTTTGGAGCAGGGGGTCGACAAGGCTCTTGCTGGTCATGGCGGGGCCTTTCCGTATCCCGGGAATGCTCGCTATTGTGTTGATCTGCATGGGGCTCATGGAAAACGTGTTTCGGGTATCGAGATCAGGAACACAAAGGGGGCATGGCTCCCTCTTGATCGGGAAATTAGCTATCGCGTGGCCGTCAACAGTTATAACGCCGGTGGCGGAGACGGGTATTCGGTTTTGGAAAAGGCGAATGGATATCGGTATGATACTGGATTCGTGGACGCAGAAATATTTCTAGAATATGCCAGGCAACGCCAGGTACTGGAAAAGCCTGCAGAAACCGGCGTTATGGTTGTGGATAATCCCTGACGGTATCATGTTTTCCTGTTTGCCCAGGCATAGTTGTTTCTGTATGACTTTCCTTCATCCCGACAGCGTACAACAGAGGAAACACCCCCATGCACATTGCCACCACCCATACCAATACCGATTTCGACGCCCTGGCCTCTCTTGTGGCGGCGACCTTTCTCTACCCTGGCATCTTGGGAATTCTTCCCAGCCAGATTCGTCCCAATGTAAAGGCCTTTTTGTCCCTGCATCAGGATCTTTTTCATATTGTGCCGCGCAAGGGGTTCGACCTTGAAGGGATCGATCAGCTCGTGGTCGTGGATGCCAATAATTGGGGGCGGCTGGAGCGCATGAACGAACTCAAGGGCAGGGATGATGTGGAGATCCATGTGTGGGATCATCACATGAAGGGTGAAAATATCCAGGCGGGAGTCATGCGCAGGCATGAACTCGGGGCCAATGTGACCCAGATGGTGGAGGAGATGAAGGAGCGGGACTGCGCCTTTTCACCCATGCACGCCACCCTTTTTTTGCTGGGAATTTATGATGATACCGGCAATCTTTCCTATCCTTCGGCAACGCCCAGAGACGCGGCCATGACCGGTTTTCTGCTGGAAAACGGGGCGGATCTCAATGTGGCCTCGGCCTATCTTTCCTCATCCTTTGATGATGGACAGACAGATATTCTGACCCGCATGCTGGCTAAAGACGAGGTGTTCTCCGTGTCCGGATTCAACGTGGCTGTGAGCAGCGTGGATCTTGAATGTGGATCGGCCATGCTCGCTCCCGTGGTCACCAAGTATAAGGAAATCAAGGGAGTGGATGGGGTGTTCGGCGTGTTTCGCCTTGACGATCAGTCGTGCATCGTTATTGCCCGGGGCGGGCATCGGGATCTGGATGTGGGTCAGGTGATCCGGGCTCTTGGTGGCGGCGGTCATCCGGCCGCAGGTTCGGCCATGATCAAGTCAGGGGATGTGGGGACATTATATGGACAGGTATGCGATCTGGTCCGGGAAATGGACCGTCCTCAGGTGACTGTGGAAAAGATCATGTCCGGTGTGGGAACGTGTTTGTCTTCGGACATGAAGCTGGAACAGGCTTCCGTCGTTTTGGATCAGGAACGCCTGCACACCGCTCTGGTTGTGGATCAGGGAGAATGCCTGGGCCTTTTGAGCCCCGTGGAAATGAGCAAGGTCCGGCGGCCTTCGCAGTTTGCATCTCCGGTGAAGGCATTCATGCGCAGAAATATTTCAACCGTTGCCCCGGACCAGGGTATGCAGGAGGCATTGCGCATTTTTTCAGACACGGGGGTGCCCATGCTTCCGGTTGTCTTGGACGGCAAGCTGGTGGGCAAGGTGACCCGCACGGATCTGATGCTGCAGATGTATGATCTGGGGTGATTTTCGCTGGATAGTTGCGTGATAGCACAAAAAAACAGGCCGTTTACCCGTCATATCAAAGGGGTAAACGGCCTGCTTTTTTGAACGTTCTGTTCAGTTGCTGGAACATGGGCTGTTTGTCGTTTTGTGGCTGATATTATTTTATCGGTTACATGCCTGGAGCGATGAGGTATTCCAGGTTGTCGGTGAGGGGGATACTGAAATCATAGGAAGAAATAATCTGACCTTTTTCAGCACTCAGGATGCGAGTAGAAATATAAATCCTATCCATACCCTGCGCATACGTTCCGACAAGCATGGCCTGTGCGTTGTGGAATTTGGAAATATCTCTAACCGATCTTGAAAGTAAAAATTCTCCTCCTTGCTTCTTGACGTACAGACTTTCCCGTAATTTTACCTCCATGATGACAAATCCCTTTTGTGCCAAGCGAGAGCCTATCTGGTCTGACATGATCCGACCTAGAGGTGAACTTTGTTCAATATTGTTGATGTCGACGAGGGATGATATGAGAATAGGATTTTCTCTATCAAGCGGGGTGGATATATTTTTGATTAAAAAATCTGCAGTACCATAGCTTATTTTGACTAAATTCGGTTCTCCAAAAGTCGCACCGGTATTTCCTGGGGCATCACCAACACCATGAGCGCATCCTGTAAGAATCCATAGGAGAAATACTAAAGCTATTTTTGATTTTATGTAACACATGAGATACCTGTTATTTATCTAGGACTATTTTTTTGTCGTTTGGAATCACAAAGGATTCTGCAGATATTATGGAGCGGTCAGCAGTGCTTATGATTCTTACGTTAATATATATTCCTTCATCTGTAACTGAGTATGTTCCGCTGAGTACTGCTTGAGCATCATTTGAATCCTTGATGTCAGATATATTTCTGGAAAGAATCAGTTCTCCTATCCTTTCTTTGACAACAATATCTTTGATTCTGATCTTTATTTCGAGTACTTTGTAACCCTGTTTTGAAAATCTTGTTGAGAATAATTCGGCGACGAGACGGCCAAAGGAGGATGTTTCCTGAAGATTATTCAGTTTGACAAAAGAACTGTAAAATATTGCTTTATAACGGTATAATTTCCACTGGCTGTCTGCAATGATTGCGTCTGCTTCGCTGTTAATGATGTTGAGCAAAGAGGGACTGTTCTGATACCACGGAGTTGAATCCGCGAATGAAACTTG
>JAQVZR010000107.1 GCA_028708105.1 Desulfoplanes sp.
TGCACCGGCGGCGGCTGCGCCCTCACAGAGGATGACAGCATTGTCGACCAGAACCGTCTCGACCTGCGCCAGTTCCGAGGTTTTCTCAGGAACCTGATGATGCATGGCGCTGTAGGTACGGCGTTAGGCGGTGTGATGACCATTGTAGGTGAACCCCAGAATCTCCTCATTGGCCATGAAATGGGCTGGCACTTTGCCGATTTTTTTATCCGCATGGCTCCGGTTACCGTTCCCGTTCTTATTGCCGGACTGCTCACCTGTGTTCTTCTGGAAAAATCCGGCATGTTCGGTTACGGTTTCAAACTTCCCGCTAATGTACGCGTCATTCTGGAAAATGATGCCCGAGAAATGGAAGCCCAGATGACCTTGAAACACAAGGCAGCCCTGTTCATCCAGGTCTGTGTCGCCCTCTTTCTGATTCTGGCCCTCGCCTTTCATCTGGCCGAAGTGGGCGTCATCGGCTTGTGCGTCATTATCCTGCTCACGGCATTAAACGGTATCACCGACGAACACCGGATCGGCAAGGCATTTGAAGAGGCACTGCCCTTTACCGCGCTTCTGGTGGTTTTTTTCGCCATCGTCGCCGTAATCCATGACCAGCATCTTTTTGCACCGGTCATCAATGCCGTGCTTGAACTGTCAGGCAAGACCCAGCTGGCAGCCTACTATCTGGCCAATGGCCTCCTGTCCATGATCAGCGACAATGTCTTTGTGGCCACGGTCTATATCACCGAAACCAAGCAGGCCTTTCTCGCCGGAGCCATTTCCAAAGAACAGTTTGATCTGCTGGCCGTGGCCATCAACACGGGAACCAATATCCCCAGCATAGCCACCCCCAACGGACAGGCCGCCTTTCTCTTCCTACTCACCTCTGCTTTGGCACCTCTTATCCGCCTTTCGTACGGACAAATGGTCAAGATGGCATTTCCCTACACTATTACCATGTCGATTACAGGTCTGGCAGCAACCATTTGGCTGCTCTAAAAAAAGTTCAACGTCAGCAAAGGCAATCACTTATGAACATCATTGCACACGGGAGAACTCCATGACAAAAGTATCGTATGAAGTGCATCTGCAACTACGTCCCGAACATCTGCAAGAGGCCAATGATTCTATAGAAAAACTCTTTGCCATCTGGGCAGAAAATGTCGATCCTGAAGAAATGACCATGATTTTTGATGATCAGACCAGCGAAGTGATCTTTGACACCAAAGGCGAACGGGACGTTTCCCTGTGGATCACCGATGACACCCCGCTTCTGCTCCACCAGCTCGGTAAACTGGCCCGAAACGGGGCGTACGTTCATCATAAGCTAGACGGCGAAACCCGTAATTTTGCTATCGGACCCAACAAGCTGGCACGGGAACAGGCCCTTGAAATGGCCCACATCCGCAAGGCCATTTATTCGCTGAACGAGGCCATTGAGTATCTTCCCGAGGAATACAAACCTCAGGTTGAAACCCTGGTTACGACCCTCAGAAATCTCTATAAATAACCGAGGATAACTATTCACAAATCATATTTATTAGCAGGCCATCTCAAGGCATAACGCCACCCTCGTAGACCGGTCTGCCTGCTTTCGAACAACTTTTTATAATCAACAGACGCTGCTCAGGCTCGGACGGGCACATAGCCCCTCCACAAAACGCTAGCTAATCCATTTTTTTGTACAAATGTGGTATGCGACGTGGCCAGTTGCACACAAGGAATCTCTGCCAAGAGAAGGCCAAAAAATTGAGCAAGTAACGAGAAACAGGACAGCGCATATGCGTTGTCCTGTTTCTCGTTACTCATGCATCCTGTACGTCTGATCCAAAATGTGAAAATATTCTCAAATTTTTATTGCAAGCTGACGCCGGATCTTCTAATAAAATCCTATTTTAACAAACCAGGGACAAAGGCATCTGTCCCGCAACCCTGTTTTTTCCCTTGCTTGAGAAAAAACGTAGAGTTTTCCTGTAACAAATAAAAAAGAGGTGATATTATGGATGTTTCAAACTGCATGAGAACCAAGCTGGTTCTCGCCAAACCGGACTGCAATTACAAAAGCCTATTGTGCAAAATTGCAGCACCGACCCCTCGCCAGATCTATGTGGTCGACGAAGACAACAAACTTCTCGGGATTGTTTCCGCCCTTGATGTGCTCAAAGAAATTATGCCCTCCTACCTGAGCGCAGATCTTGCCCGCTCCATCACTGACGGGACTGATTTTCTGCAAAAACAGGTTGAAAAAGTCAAAAACAAGCTCGCCAAAGACATCATGATCACAAAATTCGTATTTCTGCATCCCCAGAACCAGCTCCTGCAGGCCGATGCCCTCATCGTTGAAAAAGGCTGCAATACCCTGCCTGTACTCGACGAACAGGGAAAACTGCTGGGAGAAATCACCCGCAGGGACATTCTGTTACATCTTGTCGACAGTTGCCTGAAATTCAACCACGATAATATAGAAATGGTGGATCTGGCCAAGCACTAAGCAGACAACGAGTTCTTTCGAGTGGCCATGCATTCCATCTCTTCTCGTGGGTAAGGCAGACTTTCAGAGCCTATAGCAGAGAGATCATCGTGTGACTATCTCTCCTGCCATTTATATATGACAGGGTATACATACATTAACGGAGTTTCCCATGTTTTGGACAGCAACTACCATATTCCTGGTGGCCTATGCGGTCATCATCTCTGAAAAAATTCACAAGACCAAGGTCGCCCTTTTTGGAGCGGCCCTGACCATGATCTGCAAGGTCCTGCTCCAGCACGAGGCCTTTCACGATATTGATCTCGGAGTCGACTGGAACGTCATTTTTCTACTCATTTCCATGATGATCATTATCAACATCATGACTAAAACGGGTGTCTTCCAATATGTGGCCATCAAATGTGCCAAGATAGCCAAGGGCGAACCATTTCGAATAATGACCATTTTTGCAGTCATCACGGCCTTTGGCTCAGCCTTCCTGGATAACGTGACCACAGTTCTCCTTTTAGCACCTGTCACGCTACTTATTGCCGATCAGCTCGAAATAAATCCTATCCCCTACCTGATCACCGAGGCACTGGCCTCCAACATCGGCGGCACGGCCACCCTTATCGGTGACCCCCCGAATATCATGATCGCCTCCAAGGCCGGCCTGGACTTCATGGACTTTATCTGCCATCTGACACCAGCCATCATCATTATCTTCATCATCTGGATGTTTGTCTGGAAAATGCTTTTCGGGAAGCGATTGCACGTCAGAGACGAACTCAAAAAAAAGGTCATGTCCCTCAATGAAAACGAACAGATCAAAGATCCTCTGCTCTTAAAAAAGTCTCTTTTTGTCCTCATAGCCACCATTCTCGGATTCATGTTCCATGGATTTTTCCATTATGAACCCGCTACGGTCGCTCTTATGGGCGCAGCCACGTTGCTGCTCATCTCCGGCGAAGAACCCCATGCCATCTTAGCTGACGTGGAATGGCCGACCATCTTCTTTTTCATCGGCCTGTTCATTATCATCGGCGGTATCGTCAAAGTAGGTCTCGTCGCCGACATGTCAAAGGCCATGATCGCGATAACCAATCCCCAGCCTGACAACATGACGGTACTGGCCATGGTCATGCTTTGGTTCTCAGCTCTATGTTCAGCCATTGTGGACAATATCCCCTTTGTAGCGACCATGAATCCTCTACTCATCGACATGATTCATAAAGTATACAATGTCGCTCCAGGCGCAGCAACAGCCGAGCATATCCAGCATATGGCCATGATGCCTGTATGGTGGGCACTGGCTCTGGGTGCCTGTCTGGGAGGCAACGGTTCTCCCATCGGGGCATCGGCCAACGTCATTGTGGTCGGCCTGAGTGAGAAAGCAGGACACAAAATCACATTTATGCAGTTTTTAAAATACGGACTGCCGGTCATGCTCATGACCGTATTTTTGTCCATGATCTATATCTATGTCCGTTATTATGTGCTCAAATGGTAAAACGTGCGCAATGCACAGTCTGTAATTCTTAGTACGCAGTTCGCAGTTTGTAATTCTTAGTACGCAGTTCGCAGTTTGTAATTCTTAGTACGCAGTGTACACAGTATGCAGGACAGGCCGTCTTTCAGGCTACACCCTGCATACTGTGCACTACGTATTTTTTTCCTTACACACCCAACCCCTTCTCCCCCCGGTTTCTCCTATGGACCTTCTGAGCCTGCGCGTTAAATTCAGGATTCTTCTTATTGGTCTTGTGATGTGTATTCTGACCACGTTTTTGGTCACAGTATGGCATTTATATCATATAGACCGTCTCTTTTCCGAAGTCGTCAATGAAGATATTGTCGCGTTGCAGGTAGCCGAAGAATTGCAGACAGCTTTGGTCATGCAAAAAGGATTCGTAACCTACTACTTTCTGCAGGGAACCCCGCACTGGTTGACAAAACTGGAACAATACAACCAGTCGTTCCAGGATTGGCTGCAAAAAGCACGTCAAACCAGTCATGACTCCACGACCATGGGAATCCTGGATACCATCGAATCAAAATACCTTGCCTACGCCATGATCCGAGCCCAGGTTATCCAACTGTACAAAGATGGCAAAAGAGATCAGGGAGCAAAGCTTCACTGGACAGCCCGCAACCAGTTTTTCAATATTGTTGATTTGTGTGCCAAGTACAAAAATATCTATAAACAAAGCATTACAAATCATTTTCTCAACGTCAGCAAACAAAAGCACCGCCTGAACATCATTACCGGCACCCTGTTTCTCATAGGATTTGTCTTTGCCAGCTTCCTGGCCTTCATCATCTTCAATCGGGTTCTCGCTCCTATCCACGAATTGGTGCTTGCCTTGCAACAATCCCTGACAGATTCCTTTCCCAATAACAAAAACGAAATTATCCAATTAACCCGACGCGTCAAACGATTGATCAGCAATGTCAATCAAACCCGTACAAAGCTTGAAGAAAGCCAGGAACACCTACAACAGAATGAAAAACTGGCAACCATCGGCAAACTCGGGGCAGGGGTGGCCCACAGTGTTCGCAATCCACTGACATCAGTCAAAATGCGCCTTTTTTCTCTGCAACGATCCCTAAATCTAGACAATGTGCAGGAAGAAGACTTCGAGGTTATCTCAGAAGAAATCCGGCATATTGATACCATTTTGAGTAATTTTCTGGAATTTTCTCGAAGGCCCAAACTTAAACCTCAAAAATCTGACCTCTCGGAAATCGTCACCATGGCCTTGCAACTCATGCAACACCGTCTGGAATCGTATGGCATCACTGCCAAAAATGACATCCAGGAAAAGTTGCCTTTGCTGATGGTCGATCAGGATCAGATCAAGGAAATTCTGGTCAACCTCTTGGAAAACGCCTGTGACGCTATGAATAATGGCGGAGAGATCATCATTTGCGCCAAGCAGGGAGTGGTGGAGCCTCTTGGCCATGTCGTCGTCATGACCGTGAAGGACAACGGACCGGGAATCCCGGAAGAATTACAAAATAAAATTTTCCAACCTTTTTTCAGTGCCAAGGAAGAAGGAACAGGCCTGGGACTCAGTATCGCAAAACGGATAATCGAAGACCATGGAGGCTGGATCAGTGTTTCGTCAAAGCCTGAAGAAGGCACGACATTCACCATCACCCTGCCATGTGGACGCGCCTAAGGAGCAAACGTGCAAAAGATCCTTGTTGTAGATGACGATCCTCAATTGCGGCAAAGCTTTGACCGCATCCTCCAACAGGAAGGATATCAGGTATTGACAGCCTCTTCTGCGGAAGCGGGGATTGAAAGTGTACGTCAGCATCATCCGGATATGGTCATCATGGATTTCAGGCTTCCCGGAATGACGGGGATCGAAGGCTTCAAAGAAATAAAAAACATTGACGCCAAGCTTCCGGTGATCATCATGACCGCTTTTGGGACCACGGATACGGCCATTGAGGCCACCAAGCTTGGCGCCTTTGACTATGTCATAAAGCCCTTTGAAATCCCAGACATCCTGTCCATGATCCAAAAAGCCCTGGCTGCAGGACGTTTCATGCGTTTAAAAGTTCATCTGGATGGAACTCCGGATTCCAGCAGTAACGAGCATGACGCTATTATTGGACGCAGTAAGCCCATGCAGAACGTGTACAAAGGCATCGGGCGGGTGGCACCCACAGACGCAACAGTGCTCATCAGAGGAGAATCAGGCACAGGCAAAGAACTTGTGGCCCGGGCCATTTACCAGCACAGCCAGCGTAATGAACGCCCTTTTTTGGTCATCAATTGTGTAGCTATCCCGGAAACCCTTCTTGAAAGTGAACTCTTCGGGTATGAAAAAGGGTCCTTTACCGGCGCCACCTCTCGGCGGATCGGAAAAATCGAACAGGCCAACGGTGGCACGGTCTTTCTTGATGAAATAGGCGACATGCCCATGTCCATTCAGGCAAAAATTTTACGCCTTCTTCAAGAACGCAGCATTGAGCGC
>JAQVZR010000108.1 GCA_028708105.1 Desulfoplanes sp.
GCTTGTGGGGACGACCAGTCAATAGACAAAAGGAATGCTTGCTGGCCGCCACCATGCGAGCCTGAACTCGTCAACTGAGCGCAAGGGCCAGGTGCAGCAAGGTGCTGATGGGTTTGTGCGGGGAGTGATTAATGCGAACGAGCTGGTGCACACGTGCGACGCCAATACGTTGTTAAAGGTGCTGCCTAGTGCATATTGTCATGTAACTACCATGGCGGATGTAGGAGGAGTCGTGTAGGAAAAAATTTGAAAGTGTTCGTGGGACATTTTGGGCGCGGTACACCAGCCCATGAGGACGTGCTGGTGGTAGTCTCGAAACACCGGCCTTGCCCCGTTTGCAGACGGGAATCCACGGAGGGGGATGAATGGCCTTGGATACGAGGCTCTGACCAACTAAAAGGTGCTGGTACTCAACCGGCACAAGGACGGGGAGTCACCAAGACGGGACAGCCTGCCCAAGGTAGAGGTGGATACCCCCCCCTCGCAGCCCCAGCAAAACAAAAATTTTGACGGGCGACGATCCCCCCCTGCCCTGGATACCTCTTACCTCTTTATATCTCCTGACAAAGACGTACGGCCTCTCCGTCAAGCTGGACAAAAAACGTATCGTCAACATGCGGTTCAAGCTTGGTCAGGGCATTGGTGGTCATGAGCACGGGAATCTGTGTTTTCCCGGCTTGAAAGACAAGGTGATGCATATTGCACTCGGTTTCCATCCCAGTCAGTTTGCAGAATAACGTCGTTCCTCCCTCACAAGGTCGGGGTTCCCGACGGTAGACCCGAACGGCTTCCGGGCGCAGCGCCACATACACATTTGAGCCTATGGGAGCTGGATCAACGCTGTGCAGGATAAGCTCATCCACCCGAATCACACTCCCGTTGTCATCCGAATCCACAACTTTCCCCGGAAACCGGCTGACGCCCACAAAATCCGCGATCTGGGACGTAGCAGGCCGATGAAATATGTCTTCCAGGCTCCCCATCTGTCGCAGCTGTCCCCCGCTGAAAAAAGCCACTTTGTCCGCCAGGGCCCAGGCGTCATCCAGATCATGAGTGATATGGATGATGGAGGTATGCGTTCTGGCGATGATCGTACGCAGCAAGGTCCGGATTTCTCGCCGTGTGCGCGGGTCAAGGGCGGACAGAGGTTCGTCCATAAGCAGAAGCTTGGGCTCCACCACCAGCGAACGGGCAAGGGCCACCCGCTGTTGTTCGCCCCCGGAAAGGGTCTCGGGATGCCGGGTGAGAATATGAGAAATATGGAGAGATTCGGCCATTTCCAGGACTTTCTGCTTTACCTCGGCTTTATCTCGGAGTTGTTTCTTCAGGCCGTAGGCAATGTTAGCAAAGACGTTCAGGTTGGGAAGCAGGGCATAGTCCTGATAGACAATACCAATACGTCTGTCTTCAGGACGATCATGGGTGATGTCTCTGCCTTCCAGAAAAATACTGCCCGCGTCGGGCTGATAGAAACCAATGATGCATTCAAGGAGGATAGTCTTGCCCGCCCCGGTGGGACCGATGACCGCCAGATATTCATCACTGCCAAGCGACAGGGAAACATCATCCAGAAAAAAAGCGCCCAGACGGATAGAAAGCTGCCGGACTTCAAGAAAACTCATAAGCCTGCTTCCGCCTTTTCAAAAACAAAGATGGCCAGAAAAGAAACAATAGTCAGGATAATGCCGCAGGTGAGGGCCATACCCATATTGCCGTAGGAAATATTCAGATACAGGGTGATGGGCAGAGTATCGGTCTTCCCTGCACTTCCACCGGCCAGGATGAGAACCGTGCCAAAAGTTCCAATGCACCGAGCGAAAGCAATCACCGTAGCGGCCATGATCCCGCTTTTGGCCAGGGGCAGGGTCACGTTCACATAGGTCTCAAACAGGGAATACCCAAGACTCCTGGAAACAAATTCCAGCCGTGGATTGATGTAATCATAGGTGGATTTCATGATCCGGATGGCATAGGGCAGGGCCGTAAAAAACTGGGCTACAACAATACCAGTCTGGGTAAAGACCACATGGATTCCCAAGGATTGCAGCCATTTTCCCAAAAAACTCTGGCCGAAACACAGCAGCAGACACAGCCCAAGGACCAGTTCGGGAAAGGCCACCGGAAGATCCACGATGGCTTTGACGCACCCTTTGAATGGAAAATCAAACCGGGACAAAGTGTAGCCCACGGGCAAGGCAAAAAGCATCACCAATACCGTGGAGAGAGCCCCTGTCCATAACGACAACCGTAACGAGAACAGAAGTTCCGAGCTCTGAAGATTTTCCCAGACCACGGACCACGAAGGAACCATGAAAAAGGACCCTATGGCCAGAAGCAAGGTCCCCGTAATGAGGAAGGAAAGGAAAACAAGAACGGCCCGGAACAAACTTACCTGTCGCAAGGCTCAAATCCCCACTTCTTCCAGATACTCATCCCCTGTGAAGAAGCCAGGAATGTATTGAAATCTTTGGCAAGGGCATTGTCCCGACCATGGGTCGTCAGGGCTGTGGGAATAGTCTTGATAATATTTTTTTGGCGGTCAATGGTTACAACATCCACTTTGCCTTCACCCTCGGCCCAGGTTACAAGATCTCCCCAGATAATACCGGCATCCACCTGTTCCAGGGCCACATAAATGAGCAGCTGGTTCACTGTGGGAGCCAGGACTGTGACATTTGTACCTACCTGTTCAGCAAGACTGTTTTTTGCCAGAATTTTTTTGGCAACCCGACCGATGGCCGGACCTTTGGGATCACCAAGAGCCACACGGATGCCAGGTTTTGCCAGACCTGCCAGGGTAGTGATATGGGCCGGATTGCCCTTGGGTACGGCGATCACCGGTACATGCTTCACCAGCTTATGGATGCTTTTTTCAATAATCCAGCCATTTTTCAAGGCGTCCAGGGTATATTTAGCCGCACCCGGGATAAGAACATCACACGGTTGTCCCATGGAAAGCAGCCCGAACAATTCTCCCGAGCTCCCGTAATGCACGTCAATGGCGCAGTTGTGCTCCTTTTCAAACATAAGCCGCATTTCTTCCATGGGTTTGATCAAACCGGCGCCGGCATACACCTTGAGATCCGCGCCAAAAACAGTGCCGGTAAAAATAATCGAGCCCAGAACAAATGCGATAACCAACAATCGTTTCATTGCCTTCTCCCGTAAAATGTATGGATTCAAACAACACCAGTTTCTTGCGTGAAAAATGACATAGTAAAATAAAAAATGCAATGGAGTTCGGGCGAATAAGGAAAAAAAGGATGATTTATGGGCTCAAAATTTTTTGATCAGCGTAACCCCGACCACCAGAAAAAAAACGCCTAATACACGCCAGACGTTCAGGTGATGCACCGGAAATCCCACCACGCCGTAATGATCCAGAATGAGAGATGCCAGCATCTGTCCGGCAATAAGATAGGTGAGCATGTTGACGGCACCCAGGCGGGGGGCAACAATGACGGTTACGGTCACGAATACGGCGCCAAGCAACCCGCCGCACCAATACCACCAGGGCACTTCGGCAACCGTCTGCAGGGTTGGAAAGGGCAAACGCATGAACAGACACAATGCGAAAAGAGCACCAGTCCCCACGACAAAAGAAATCAGTGAGGCCATGTACGGCCCACTGGTTTCTTCACTGAGCAGGGAATTGATCCCCGGCTGGATAGGCATCAGGCAACCGGCAATGACGGTTAGTAAAATATAAAAAAGCTTCATGTACTCCTCCATAACAGACCTGCGGATGCGGGGATCAATCCAGTAAGGTCATCTTTTTCTGATAATTTTCCGCCTGCTCATGGTCCCCCAGGGCCTGATAGCAGGTAGCAGCAAAAGAAAGTGACTGCTTTGAATCTTCAAAAGGAATAAAATGGAGCAGCGCATCCTTAAACCGGCCGCAATTCATCAAAGTTATCCCCATACATTGATGCAGATCAGCATCGTCAGGAAAGAGTCTAAGCCCCTTGTCCAGAATTTCAAAAGCGGCCTGCATATCACGCTTTTTTTGGGCCAGCATGCCCAGGCCCAGATAGGCCCTGATTGAAGGGCCATAGCTAAGAGAGCGCTCGTACAACATCCGCGCAGTGATATCTTTGTCTGTAATGGCCTCTATGGCCGCATAGTCACCATGGGAAAAGGTCATGGCCAGACGAGAATAAAAATCCGCAAAGGCCGGTGCCAGATCGGGCACGTCCTTAAGCGTTAAAGATCGGGCATATTCCGACAGATCTTCATAGAAAGTTGTCCGGAGTTTTTTACCGAAAGCAAGAACCAGATCCCGGGACATCGTGGGATCGCTCTCAAAATACAGGACATCCTCCATATCCTCCTTCCAGATATCATCAGAAAAGCCGTGTTCTTCCTTCCATTTCTCATACAAAGCAGTACCGGGAAACAGATGCAGAATATAGAAGATAGCGCTTAAAGGCTTAATCCGGCGTATCAGACGGATATGTTCATCAATGGTTTCCCAGGTCTCGCCGGGGCAGGCATAAATGAAATAGGCTCTGGCCAGAATACCGTACGACTGGGTCAGATCAAAAGCACGGATGATCTGGTCTGTGGTAATTTTTTTGTTCAGGAGTGTACGTATCTTTTCCGAACCGCTTTCCACCCCGAAACTGATCTGAATACACCCGGCTTTGCGCATCCAGTACATGATATCCTCATCCACGCAATCCACCCTGGAAATAGCGTACCAGTCAATCACCAATTTTCTTGAGAGAATTTCTTTGCACACCTCAAGAACCAGAGTTTTTTTCATGGTAAAGGTGTCATCGGAAATATAAAAGAAACGAACGCCCTTACGGTACAACATTTCCAGCTCATCCACAAAATATCCGGCCGAATGGAAACGGACTTTGCGTTGCCAGAATTTCGGTGAGCCACAAAAGGTGCAATTTCCCGGGCATCCTCTACTAAAAGAGACATGGTCATAAGTAAAATATTTTGCAGGACAGGGCAGTTCATCCAGGTTAGCGATAAAAGGTCGTGCTGGGTTCAAGACAGGCTTGCCCTGCTTACGCCAGGCAAGACCTGAAATGGCGTCAAAATCCGACTCTGCTTTTTCAGACAATGCATGCACAAGTTCAAGAAAGGTGTACTCGCCCTCGCCCACCACGATACAGTCCACGGCCTGACAATAGGTCAAAAAATATTCCCATAAAAACGTAGCCGCCACTCCTCCAAAAACAATCAGGCAGTCAGGGAGCTCCTCCCTGATTCTTTGTGCCCACGCCTGCGCCCCTGACCTGTTGGCATTGAATACGCTCAGTCCCACCAGGTCAGGCTTTTCCCGCTCCAGAATACGGGCAATGGATACGCCGGGATCAAGACCGTATTCATTGATCAGAACCACATCATGCCCATGGTCCATAAGCACTGCTCCGATGGAAAAAAGGCCCATGGGCACCACAGTGTCATCCTGATTGGTGATCCGCTGTTCTTTGCACCGGGGATAGACAAGAAGTATTTTCATAAGAAATCACACAAAAAGCCGGGCCGCAGGCAACAATTTCTTCTACCTGACAGCCCGGCCGCATCGTAAAAACGTTGGATTTATTCTAAATAATCGGCTTTCAAAGCCGCGACCGACTCGTACGAACACGGGGTCCGCACCCAATCCTTAACCTGGTGATCAGAGCATTGCAGTGCCACCCGGGCACAAAAATCCCTGTCCGGATCGCACTCAATCCAGGTCATGTTTTCAGGTTCGTACCCATACCAATGATACAGGGTCTGGGCAATAATCCCGGGGCCTTCGGTAATTTTCAACCCAAGGCCTTTGTTGTCGGGTCGTTCGGTCACGATAACCAGACACTCATTTTCGCGGGCATAAATATCCAGATCGCATTTACTGGCAACCGAAAATTCAGGTGAAACCCAGGTCATGGGTTTTATCTCGGTATGCTTCATATTCATGATCGGCACTTCCCCAGCGGGCACCGCCCTTGCGTTGACAGCGAAAAGCGCTGCCCTCTTATTTCTTCTTTTTCTTATTCATGGCCGCCTGGAGCAAACTTCCCAGATTCCCCATGGAAACCTTTGCCGGTTCGACAAATTTTTTCCAATCACCTGTTTCCCGGGCATCTCCAGGCATCAGGCTGATCTTTCTTTCTTCAATATTCACCGCTTCAATGCGTACGGCAATGACATCCCCAACCTTTCTTTTTTCGATCTCTCCCGCGCTTTCAGATTTACGGATCAAAGACAAGGGGAGTAACCCGATAATACCTGGCTCAAGCTGAACAAAGAAACCAAATTTTTCTTTTTTTTCTACAGTTCCATGTACTGCTTGTCCTTTAGTGTACTTTGCAGCCACGTCAGCCCATGGATCGCCATAGGTTTCACGAATGCTCAGAGCAATCCGTTTTTTGTCAGGTTCAATGGTCTTGATAATCACAGAAACCATTTCACCTGGTT
>JAQVZR010000109.1 GCA_028708105.1 Desulfoplanes sp.
TTTATTTCTTCGTCCAAAAAACCAAAACCGGGACCGCCATCCGGGCCGCAGCCATTGATCAGGGCGCGGCCAAACTTATGGGCATCAATGTCAACCGGGTCATCAGCATTGTTTTTCTTATTGGCCCGGCCCTTGGCGGGGCCGCCGGGGTTATGGTCGGCATGTATTATGGTCAGGTCAATTTCACCATGGGCTGGATGTACGGTCTGAAGGCTTTTATTGCGGCTATTCTGGGAGGCATCGGAAATATACCCGGGGCCATGCTCGGCGGGTTGCTTCTGGGTGTTATCGAGGCCATGGGCGCGGCCTATCTGTCCATCGCGTGGAAAGACGCCATCGCCTTTGTGGTCCTGATCCTTATTTTGATCGTCAGACCCACGGGCCTGCTGGGCGAACGGGTCGCGGAGAAGGTATAGGCCATGAAAAAAAGTTATATCATATATGCGGTTATGGCCCTTGTGCTCTCCTTCAGCCCTTTTTTTCTCAACCCTTACTGGGTGGATGTGCTGAACAATATCGGTTTGTATGCCGTTTTGGCTCTGAGTCTGAATTTCATTCTCGGGCATGCGGGCATGTTCCACATGGGGCACGCGGCGTTTTTCGCTGTGGGTGCCTATGTGACCGCCATCTTGAATACCATGTATCATGTGCCCATCATCTGGCTGATGCCCCTAAGCGGTATTGTAGCTGCAGTATTTGCAGCCATTGTTGCCCGGCCCATTATCCATCTGCGCGGTGACTATCTGCTTATCGTGACCATCGGTATTGTGGAAATAGTCCGTATTGCCCTGGTGAACAATATTTTCGGGGTTACCGGTGGATCTAACGGGATTTTCGGGATCGGTCGTCCGGAGATCTTTGGACTGGTCATCCGGCGGCCGCATCAGTTTTTTTATTACATCTGGATTTTTTTGGCAGTGACCGTTTTTTTGTTCCGCATGCTGGAAGATTCCAGGTTCGGGCGGGCCCTCAATTACATCAAGGAAGATGAACTGGCCGCAGAAGGAAGCGGCATCGATACCGTCCATTATAAATTGATTGCCTTTGTCCTGGGTGCCTTCTGGGCCGGGATGGTCGGCAATATCTATGCCTCTAAAATGATGATTATTTCTCCTGAATCATTCACGTTCTGGGAGTCTGTGCTCTACTTTTCCATCGTCATTCTGGGAGGGTCCGGAAGTATCCCGGGCGTGATTCTGGGGGCCTTTCTCATTGTGGGGCTGCCGGAGGTATTCAGAGAATTCTCCAGCGCCCGGATGCTGATTTTTGGTGCCGCCATGGTGATCATGATGATTTTTCGTCCCTCCGGTATTCTTCCCCCTCTGCCGCGTACGTACAAACTGGATCGGGTGCGTAAAGGGGGGAGTCAGGCATGAGCTTATTGAGTGTGAGCAACCTGACCAAGTCCTTTGGCGGCCTCATGGCCGTCAACGACGTCAGTTTTGGATTGGAACAAGGTACGGTCATGGGACTGATCGGACCCAACGGGGCGGGCAAGACAACCGTGTTTAATCTGATCACGGGAAATTATCGCCCCGATGCAGGCGAGATCATGTTTGATGAGCAGTCATTGGTTGCCCAGTCTCCGCACCGCATCGTTTCCATAGGTGTGGCCCGAACGTTCCAGACCATCCGACTTTTTCCCAATATGGAAGTTATCGAAAATGTTCTTGCAGGATGCCATTGCCGGATGCATTCCGGAATTTTTGCGGCCATGTTCCGTCTGCCCGGCCAACGCCGGGAAGAACAGGCCAGCCTGCGTATTGCCTTGCAGGAACTGGAATTTGTCGGTCTGACCGATCAGGCCACCAACAAGGCCAAGAATCTTTCCTACGGCAACCAGCGGTTGTTGGAAATTGCCCGAGCCCTGGCTTCTCAGCCGAAACTGATCATCCTGGACGAACCTGCCGGAGGCATGAATGCCCAGGAAACAGCCGATCTGGTACGCCTGATCAAGGAAATCAGGGCGCGGGGAATAACCGTATTGCTCATTGAGCATGATATGAGTCTGGTCATGCGCATCTGCGAACAGATCATTGTCCTGGAACATGGCGCTCTCATTGTTCAAGGTTCTCCTGAAGAAGTGCAGAAAAACCCCAGGGTCATCGAGGCCTATCTGGGAGTCGATGAGGACTGATTATGCTTACTATTGAAAAACTGCACGTCCGGTATGGAAACGTCGAAGCACTGCATGGCATTGATCTGCATGTGAAGCAGGGGGAGATTGTGACCATCCTGGGAGCCAACGGGGCCGGGAAATCAACGACGCTGATGACCGTGAGTGGTTTGTGCAAGCCTTCGGAAGGGGCTGTCTCATATCAGGGCCAGGAATTGAACAAGCTGCATGCGCACAATATCGTCAAGATGGGTATTTCCCAGGTCCCGGAAGGGCGCAGGGTGTTTGGAACCCTGACGGTACAGGAAAATTTAAATTTAGGGGCCTTTACTCTCACAGATAAGGTCAAGATCAGGAAAAATCAGGACTGGATCTTTTCGTTGTTTCCGCGGCTCCACGAAAGGCGAGAACAGCTGGCCGGGACTCTGTCCGGCGGTGAGCAGCAGATGCTGGCCATAGCCCGCGCCCTCATGGGCAGTCCGGATTTGCTTTTGCTGGATGAACCAAGCCTTGGCCTGGCACCTATCCTGGTCAAATCGATTTTTGCGACCATCAAAGAAATCAATAAAACCGGCATGACCATCCTCCTGGTGGAGCAGAACGCCCGAGCAGCCCTCAAGCTGGCCGATCGTGCCTACGTTTTGGAGGTGGGCACAATAGTTCTTGAGGGCAGAGCCGATGACTTGTTGAAGAACCCTGAGGTCAGCAAGGCCTATCTGGGAGGGTAAGATTTCCTGTGGTATCCCTAGTGTCTTGTCATGTTCAACGGGTCGCAACTGTTTAGATTGAGATAGACGTTGGAAATGCAATTAGTATGTCCTGGGAACGCCGACCGTCGGGTCGGCCTTTCAAGCACAGAAGAAGGCACTATGCTCTTATTATATTTCAAGCACTTTTTTTGGGTTTGTTGCCATTTCAGACGCTCGGCGTTCCCAGGATAATACGACATTCAATCCATGATTCGACAGTAAGCTGTTGTTATACACAGAAAAGAGCAAAGCCCCTGAACAGGTTGTTCAAGGACTTTGCTCTTTTCTGTATCTGTGCCGAAGATCCCATCGTTTTGACTCAGATCCATTGGCGCACCCCGAGGATCACAAGTACACCTCAGCCCAGTTGTCCTGGTTTCCCCAGGATGGGCCGGCTGATGCGTGAGAACAGGTCGTGGCAATAGTCACATGTGGAGCAGATCTTTGAACACCCAGTCAGCGTCTGGAGAAAAGTTTGGGGGAATCGGGCATTAGAAATATTGAAATGATCGGCCATCCAGTCGGTAGCGTCCAGCAGGGAGAGCAGGTTGCCGTTGAAGGATTTTTCCAGATAGGCGGATACGGTTCTGATCAGAAATTCCGGTCCCATGGTCCGTCCACAAATTTTAAGGATATCTGCATGAGGGGTATAGGCATCCTGATCTTCGGGGCGGATGAACGGGGATTTCAGGATGGCCTGGGGGTGCTTTTGCAAACAGGGGATGCATCCTCTTTCCCGACTGATGCAGAACATGTTTTCTCTCATCAGTCCCGTGTTGATGAGAGATGCCTGGCTGTCATGGGCAAGTTTGAAAGGGCATTGATACAGGCAGCCTTCATTGGCCAGCAGGGCGCGATGCATCCGGGGGTGATGGTCTTTGAGGATGTGGCTGGTTTGTTCTAATTGCAGGGGCGCCCGGTTCAGACTTCGATCAAGGATGATCAGTTCCGGCATCCTGAACCGGGTTGATGCAATGAGCTCCAGAAAGCTCAGTGCCTTGTCCGCATTGTCAATCATGCAGTTGACGCTGGGAATGGCCTGCAGTTCCTGTGCAAGGTCCGGGGCTTCGTTGGAAAGGGTGGTCAAAAGATACATGTCTGCCAGGATGATCCCATTAATCCCAGCGTGTTCCACCCAAAATTCCAGAGAGGTAATCAGTTTTTTGAGTTCAGGTCCTCGGAAATAGCATGCTGGATTCTGGAACCGTCCGTTGAGCAGAAGATGTTTTTTTTGCCGGGGAAAGGCTTTCAATCCTTCAATAAAATCATATGGGTCCGTGCTCCCTGTGCCGAACGTCCGGGCATCATAGGTTGGTGCCCCCGGCAGTGCGAAGTGCAGGGAATGGATACGCTGTTCATGGCGTGAGAGCAGGTTTACATAACTTGAATCTGGAATATATGGGACGTCAAGGTGCATGGGTTTGCCTCGGGTGAAAAATATGCGTATTCGCCATGGTTACGCGCAGGGAGTTGCCATGTGGTGGTCAGCCTTGTTGCGTATCCCGATTCGGAATGCAAGTCCTGTTGTGTACGACCCGCTTGTACTTTCAGCCACTTTTCGAGCCGACATCTTTTGTAAAGGACCCTTTATGCTGACGACGGATCTGCTCACTTTTTTTGCCTATCTTGTCCCGTTGGTCGAACTTCTGGGCATCATCATGGCCGTGCATGCCGTGATGCGCACCCGAACTTCCCAGGGTGCCATTGCCTGGGTTATTTCCCTGGTGACCTTCCCTTGGGTGACTCTTCCTCTGTATGCAGTCTTTGGACGGAACAGATTCAACGGGTATGTCCGGTTGCGGAATTTAAAGAACAGGGAAGTGCATCATATTATCGAAGAACTGAAACAGGTTGCCTGCCATCAGGAGTGTGTGCAGTTTAACGTTACAGAATCTCGAAGGGCAATGGTCCGGCTGGCGAACCTGCCGGTCATGCGGTACAATACAAGTGAATTGCTCATCAACGGTCAGAAAACCTTCACCTCTATCTTTGCGGCCATGGAGAAAGCCGGTTCATATATCTTAGTGCAGTTTTTTATTGTTGAAGATGACGAACTGGGACGAAAACTCAAAGATCTCTTGATCCGCAAGGCAAAAGAAGGAGTCCGCATATATTTTCTGTATGATGAAATCGGCAGCCATAATTTGCCTCCGGCATATCCCGAAGAGATGGAAACTGCCGGAATCATTGTTTCTCCTTTCCATACAACCAAAGGAAAAGCCAACAGGTTCCAGATCAATTTTCGCAATCATCGCAAAATTGTGGTGATTGACGGCACGGTCGGTTTTGTGGGCGGGCATAATGTCGGGGACCAATATGTGTCTAAACATTGCAAATTTGGTTCCTGGCGCGATACCCATGTCCGGGTTGAGGGCCCCATTGTCAAGGCTATCCAGTTTTGTTTTGTGGAAGACTGGCATTGGGCCAGGGGGGGGCTTCCCGAAAACCTGGACTGGAGGATGACCAGGGCCGTAAACGGTGCGGAAGATATGCTGATGATTGCCTCCGGCCCTGCAGATGTCCTGGATACCTGTGGTCTGTTATTTGTGCAGGCCATCAATGCGGCCAAAGAGCGTATCTGGATTGCCAGCCCGTATTTCGTGCCTGATCAGCAGGTCCTGGCCGCTTTGAAACTGGCTGCCCTGCGGGGGGTGGATGTGCGCATTCTTCTTCCCCAGAAACCCGATCATTATGCCGTGTACCTGGCATCTTTTTCATTTTATCAGGAGATCCTGCCCCTGGGCATCAGGCTCTACCGGTATATGGAAGGGTTCATGCACCAGAAGGTGATACTTATCGATGCCACCTGTGCGGCCGTGGGTACTGCCAATATGGATAACCGGTCCTTCCGGCTGAATTTTGAACTGATGCTTTTTAATTACAGCCAGCGGTTTATTATCCAGGTCGAGGACATGCTGCGCAGCGATCTGAGTAAATGCCGGCTGGTGACATTGGAGGACTATACCAAACGTTCCTTTTTTTTCAAGCTTGCTGTGCGGACCTCAGCCCTGGTGTCACCGATTTTATAGACTCCCGCCCTCTGTTTTCCCCTAAAGACTTCGTCCACAACAGCACGGCATTGCTAGGAATGCTCAAGGCTGAAGCGTGGGGGATCAGGTGATGAAAATATCGGGTACGCTCTTGCGTAAAGGTGTATTCTCGTTATATGGGCATAGCAGTGAGCGGCATAAAATGAGTGGGGTGGTTTTTTGTCCCAAGGGGCGATTGAGCGGCTGTCACGATCCATATCTTTGTGCAACAGTACGTCTCATTGTTCCGTTCAATGTTTTTTTAGTCCATACCTCCTGTTGCAGCATGGGCATCGGGTCCGTGCTCCCTGAACCCTCCGGCCGTTGTGGTCGGAGGGTTCTCTGGTTTGTTACGGGATTGCATGCCGGCGGGTAGACGGGTACGTTTCTCAGGCAACAGCAAACCGCCATTATTATATTCAAGGAGAATGCGTGTTTTCTTTTCAGCCCGATGCCTTCCCCCTGCACCCCGGTGTGTATCTCATGAAAGATGCCACAGGCAAAATCATCTATGTGGGCAAGGC
>JAQVZR010000110.1 GCA_028708105.1 Desulfoplanes sp.
GACCTTGCCCTGAGACATTCAGGAAAGAGCGGTTTCTAATCAACCATCTCCCTGATTGTCAACAAGTTTTTTTCTCAAAGATCAAATCTGAAATCTGCCCCCGCACCCGATTCCTTCCGGACGCGGCGAGGTGAAGTATTTATTCAAACCTCCACTCAGTGTCAATAACTTTTTGAAGTTTTTCGAAAATTTCTTTCCGACCCCCTTCCCATTATCAACCCGGCTTTTCGCAAACTGCCTTCAAAGAACAATACAATTTTTCTAATTATTTCAATATCCTGCTGCGGTTACACCCCTTTTCCGCGGCAGGAGGGAGTATCTATCCAAGCACTCTCCCCGTGTCAACATCTTTTATTGCCTTTTTGAAATTTCCTTTTCAGAAACCTCATCCAGACCCCGACGCCAACAATCTTCAAAGAACAGGTAAAACCTAATTATTTCAAATCTCTATCATCAGATGGCTGCGCCTTCACGGCTCCACCCGGTCAAGAGAGGCGGTATCTATGAGTAGGAGGGATGTTTGTCAAACACTATTAACGATATTTTGGTGTGTATATTTTAACATACTGTTTTATTTAAATAAAAATATCTAATTTTTCTTGTGAGGGACTCTTTTTTTTCACTTCCAGGCAATCACCTCATAGACTGCAGGCACTGCAGGCCCAAAAGACCCCTCCCTCCACCACCAAGGACATTGCCCTATACATACAACTAGCGGCTTTGAAGCCCCTGTTTCATGAAACAGGGGCTTCAAAGCCGCCTGGACCATCAATTTGGACACTTCCGAGTTGCCAGAGCAGTGTTCCTGGACGGGACCTCTGCCCTGAGCTCCATGGATCTTAAGCATCCCCCCCTCTAGGCGAGATTCTCTATACCCGGCTGATCCGCATGACCAATATACCGGATATCTTTGCCGACATAAACAACCGCGCCAAAGAAGACGTCCAGAGCCTGCTGCCGAATTTTCGCGCAACCCTTGCCCAGGCAGAGAGCCACTGTTTGATGCCCTGCGGCTGCCCATCATCGGCAACGATATGGACATCGGCACCCGAAGCAATACTCTTTGGCCCAGACCATGCGTTAAGAAAAGGACGCCCCATGGGCCAGGGCTCACTATCCGGAATTCCGGGAAAGATTTGTTTAGGGTTTACCAGGTTTCCATGTGAACCCGTTCGGCGTTGTACCTTGACGCTGCCGTCGGCTGCTGAGCGGGATGACCGATGACCACGTACCCCAGGGGGATGACCTGGTCGGGTAAATTAAAAAGGGTCTTGAAGCCAGTGACCCGGTCCTCTATGGGATAAATCCCCGTCCACACCCCTCCGAGGCCAAGTCCCTGTACGGCGAGCAGAATGTTCTGTGTGGCTGCCGAGCAGTCCTGAACCCAGTACCCGGCATATTTTTCCAGACTCAGATCCCCGCAGACCAAGATGCCCACAGGGGCCTTGGGAGCGAACGAGGCATAGGTGTTGATTTCCTTGACTTTGCTTTGGATTTCCTTGTCCCGGACCACGATGAACTGCCAGGGCTGGGCATTGCCTGCGCTGGGGGCCATCATGGCCGATTCAAGGATACGGGTAACCTGTTTGTCGGGAACGGGTTCTTCGGTGAATTTCCGGATACTGCGCCGGTTCATGATAGCTTCGAAAAGTTCCATAACGTTTTTCCTAAAAGGTTGATAGGCGGTTTACTGATTACGAAAGTGCATCAACGCCGTTCCAGATTCGCACGGCGCGTGAGGCAATCATCACCTCTGTTTTGTCCTGCATCCGGCGTATATGTCCAGTCCTGACATGGACAGCAAGGTCGTCAGAGATGCCAAGGCGTTGGTTTCCTTCAATCCAGAACCCGACCCCGAGCGCATCGGATCCATTTTTGACTTTTCCTTCCCTAGCTCTTAAAAACTATGCCCACAAACCGTCCAAAACATCCCCTTTCTTTATCACCCAAGGACATTATACCATGCATACCACCCTCGACTGTATTCCCTGTTTTTTAAACCAGGCCCTCAAGGCAGCCAGGATCATCGCCCCTGATGATAGCAAACTGCATCAAGACGTCCTTATGGATTGGATATCGGCCCTGCCGACCATGGATCTCTCCATGAGCCCTCCAGCCCTTGCCGGGATACTTTATGCACGGCTGACCCGCATGACCGAGACCCCGGACATCTTTTCCAAGGTCAAGAAACACGCCAACGCCGAGGTTCAGACACTGCTTCCCGGTTTCCGCGAAACCCTGGCCACAAGCAGTGATCCCCTGTTCGATGCCCTGCGCCTTTCCATCATCGGCAACTATATGGATGTAGGTACTCCCAAACAATATGCCTGGAGCCAGGCCATGGAAGAAGAACAATGCGCAGCATGGGCCAGGGCCCATTACCCGGCCTTCAGGGAACGGCTTGCAACGCCCAGGTCCATCCTCATCCTGGGAGACAATGCCGGAGAAATTGTTCTCGATACCCTGCTGGTCGATGAACTGAACCGTCTGGGTCATCAGATCACCTATGCGGTCCGCGGCACCCCGATACTAAATGATGCCACCATGGAAGATGCTCTAAGCGTTGGGATGACCCAACGCTGTGAGGTTATCTCTTCAGGGGTCGACACCCCGGGAACCGTCCTGGACCGCTGCACACCACAATTTCTGGCCCGCATGGACAAGGCAGACATTGTCATCAGCAAAGGGCAAGGTAACTTTGAGGCACTGAAAAACAACCATCCCGGGATCTACTTTGCGTTTAAGATCAAATGTCCGGTTATCGCCGACATCATCGGTCGCCCGGAAAAAACATCCATGTTCGAGTATATATAATGATGGAGACCTCGATCCCTTCCCGCACAGCCCTGCTGATCATTGACATGCAGAATGATTTTGTCCTCCCCGGCGCACCTGTCTGTGTTGCCGGAGCCCGGGGCACCATAGCATCCATCAAGAAGGTGCTCACCTACTTCAGGGCACGGCACTTCCCCGTCTTCCACGTTACCCGGGAATACCGGGCCGACGGAAGCGACGTAGAAAAAATGCGTCAGGCCGCCTTTCTGGACAAGCACCCCTGCGTCGTCCCCGGCACCTCTGGATGCGCCATCGTGGCGGAACTTACCCCCCTTCCCGATGAATACCGGATCATTAAAAACCGCTTCAGCGCATTTATGTGCACGGAACTGAATCTGATCCTCAGGCGGTTCGGCATAAACCATCTGGTCGTCACCGGGACCCAGCTCCCCAATTGCGTCCGGGCCACGGTCTTTGACGCCGTATGTCTCGACTACGAGATCACGCTGATTACAGACGGAACCTCCGCCCAGACGCCGGAGATTGCCGCAGCGAATATCCTCGACATGGCCAATATTGGGGTCCACTGCACGACGGCTGACGATTTTTTATCCCCGGACTGACGATCATGGCAAACAGGTCAGGGATACATCCGAACTTTTTTTGAACCTGCAAGACGGATATTACGCAGGGCTGGCAGGGTTTCACGCACCTTTTCAAGGACGGTTCGCCGACAATGCACCCGGACAACCCCCTGGACGTCCGGACCAGCATCTTCGAGTACCGTTCCCCACGGGTCCACGGCCATACTGTGGCCAAAGAGCTGCATACCGGTCTGGATATTTGTGCCGCATTGGGATGATGAAAGGGCATAACACTGATTCTCCACAGCCCGGGTGCGGAGCAACAACTGCCCATGGGCCTTCCCTGTCCTCATAGTAAAAGCCATGGAGCAAAGGATCAGATCCACAGGTACGCAGGCCCGGAAGAGTTCAGGAAAGCGGATATCATAACAGATAGAAAGACAGATACGCCATCCCCGGTGCTCCCAGACCACCGGCCCCTCTCCGGCCGAGTACACCCGGGTTTCATCGACCCCGCCGGTCCGATGCGGATCAAGCTGGAAAAGATGCACCTTGTCGTACCTGGCAACCAACTGACCGTCCGGGCTGTAGACCAGGGCTGCGTTACGGATCTCTGAGCCATGAACGACAGGCACACCGCCAAAAAGGACATGCAGACCATGACGCGCGGCAAGCGTTCCGATCTCGTACTTCAAAACGTCAAGAGGTCGGGCGGCCGCACGCACCGTCGTGCCGGTACCCAGACAAAGAACATTTTCCGGCAGCACCGCCAGATCACATCCATGACAGGACGAGAGCAAGCCATCCACCATCTTGAGATTTGTCGACCAGTCCGGCACCGAGTTCATCTGGATCAGAGCAAGGTTGAGAGGTCCCTTTTCACTCCCTCGGGCTGCAAACACAGGCCGGGTGGGGGCTATATCCGTCAAAACCAGCATACAATTACTCTTCCATGGCCAAAAAGCGTTTGGCCTCCTCTTCTTTCATCTTGAAGGAATGCCCGGGACCGGGGAAATCTCCTCCCCGGACCTCAGCTGCATATCCCTGCAGGGCGGTAACGATTTCCTTCTCAATGGCGGCATATTTTTTCACAAATTTAGGCGTAAACCTGTCGAACAACCCCACCAGATCATGGAAAACCAGGACCTGGCCGTCGCACTCCTTGCCTGCCCCGATACCGATGGTCGGGATGGTCAAGGCCCGGGAAATTTCCCGGGCCAGGACATCCGGAACACACTCCAGCACGATCATAAACGCCCCCGCGTCCTGCAGGGCCAGGGCATCTTCAAACAATCTGCGGGCAGAGGCAGCATCTTTGCCCTGCACTTTGAATCCCCCCAGATTGGTCGCCGTCTGGGGAGTAAGCCCTATATGCGCGCAAACCGGAATCCCAACCCGGCAAATGGCCTGCACCTGGGGAACGACTTCACGGCCCCCTTCCAGTTTGATCCCGTCACACCCGCCGTCCTTGATAAACCGGCCGGCATTGCGCAGGGCATCTTCGATGGAAACCTGGTAAGACATAAACGGCATATCCCCCAGGACAAAGACGTGCTCAGCACCCCGCATGACAGCCCTTGTATGATGCAGCATCTCTTCCATGGTCACAGGAACTGTGGAATCATAGCCAAGGACGACCATACCCAGAGAGTCCCCCACCAGAATCATGTCCAGGCCGGCTTTATCCACCATGCGGGCCGAAGGACAATCATAGGCCGTGACCATGGTGATCTTTTGGCCCTGGATTTTACGTTCAGCAAGTTCATTAATGGACAGTTTGGTCGTCATCCTTTTTCTCCTTTGCGTTCACCGGCCGAACCCACGCTCGATTCCACCAGAATATTGTCAATAAGCCGGGCTCTCCCCATCCTCATGGCCACAGCCAGAATCACAGCATCTTCGACCATGTGTACCGGCTGCATGGATTCCGGGTCCACCACCTCAAAATAATCAAGACGGCCGGCAGGGAGATGTTCCGCGTAATAGGCCGTAATCCCCGCCAGGAGCTCGGAAATCCCGCGCATACCGTTTGCAATCCACCCGGAGGCAGCACAAAGCCCCGCATACAAGGCCGGGGCCTGCGCACGTTCTTCGGGGGTAAGGTAGGCATTGCGGGAGCTCAATGCCAGGCCGTCGGATTCCCGGACAATGGGTCGGCCTTCCACACGCACCGGCATGTTCAGATCCCTGACCATCCGTTTGATGATCGCCAGCTGCTGACGGTCCTTTTCCCCGAACACAGCCACCTCGGGCTGGACCAGATTGAAAAGTTTGGTCACCACAGTGGCCACCCCCCTGAAATGCACGGGTCTGGTGCGTCCGCACAACCCCTTGGCCAATTCCGGCACTTCAACCCAGGTGGCATGGTTTGCGGCGTACATACTCCCGGCTTGGGGTATAAACAAGATATCTGCTCCATGCTCCCGGGCCAGGCGGATATCCCGCTCCTTGTCCCGGGGATACGCGGCCAGATCTTCCCCCGGTCCAAACTGGGAAGGATTCACGAACAAGGAAACCACCAGCACGTCACAGTGTTTCCGTGTCCAATCCATCAGAGAGAGATGGCCCTCATGGAAATACCCCATGGTGGGAACCAGACCGATACGTTTGTTTTTTTTACATTCCAGACAGGTTTGCTGCAGGGCGTCCGGGCGCGTTATCATTTTCATATCTGCAAGACTCCTTATGTATGAACGTTGCATGAACATATGAAAATGGGAGTAAATATGCAATGAACAGAGCCCAAAAAATCACATCGGACATAAAAAAACGGCTTAAAGCCGCTTTTTTATCCGATACGCATTCATCTATATATAATATATCCCGTAAAGATCACCCAATCCCCCCGTAAATAATCCCCAGCACCAAAACCGCCATGGCGACCAAGGGAAAAACATATTTCAGAAAAATCTTCATCCCGTTGCCGTAAGGATGCCTGGCTCCCATGTTGATCTCCTCCATAGCCCTGTCGGCGCCGAATACCCAGAAAAAGACCACCTGGATCAGCAGGGCGCTGAAGGGGAAGAGATAAATGGTGATGAT
>JAQVZR010000111.1 GCA_028708105.1 Desulfoplanes sp.
CGTCCCCTTCTGCCCTACCTGGATATTCCCTTCCAGCACGCCCACCCGGACATCCTGAAAACCATGGGACGCCACTTTGTGCATGATGCCCGCGAAGTCGTCTCCCGCATCCGGACCCATCTCCCGGAGGCAGCCATCCGAACCACGATGATTGTCGGCTATCCAGGAGAGACGGAGGAGCACTTTGCCTATCTCAAACAGGCTGTCCGGGATATCCGGTTCACCCACATGGGCGTATTCACTTATTTTCCTGAAGAGGGGACACCGGCAGCCGCCATGGACGGGCAGGTGGATCTGAAGGTCAAGGAAGCCCGCAAGGACGAACTCATGGAAATCCAGGCCGAGATCAGCCGCGAGCAACTGGAGCGCTACCAGGAAGAAACCCTGGAAATTCTGGTAGATGAGCCCAATGACGAATGGGAAGGATTGTTTCAGGGCCGAACATGGTTCCAGGCCCCCGAGGTGGACGGTGTGACCTATGTCAGCGGAGAACATGTCCAGCCGGGTACCTTTGTCACCGCCCGCATTGATGAAACAAAAACCTATGATCTGGTAGCACTGGAAGACTAAACAAACATATTTTGGAACGAGGTCCTTATGGCACAATCCCCGCGCTTCAGCGCCCGACACCCGTTTCTCTTTGGGTTTCTGCTCATTGTTCTGGCCGTCATCCTGCTTATAGCCAGTATGATGTTCTTTTCTTCCTGCATGCAGGACGGGAAGAAGATTCCTTTCTTTAACGGAGGAGAAAAAATCGGCGTGGTCAATATCCAGGGGCTTATTGCCTCGTCCAGGACTGTGACCGCCTGGATTGATCAGCTCCAGCAGGACGACAGCATCAAAGGCGTCATTGTGCGCATCAACTCCCCGGGCGGGGTAGTGGGACCATCCCAGGAAATTTTTCAGGCCGTCCGGCGTCTGGCTGCAAGTAAACCGACCATTACCTCCATGGGGGCGGTGGCAGCATCGGGTGGATATTATATTGCAGCAGGGTCGTCAGAAATCTGGGCCAACCCCGGGACACTGACGGCCAGTATCGGAGTCAAGGCTCAGCTCAAAGACATGGGAGAACTGATGCATAAGCTGGGTATCAAGGAACAAACCGTGACCAGCGGATCTCTCAAAAATGCCGGAACCATGTTCCGCCCCATGACTCCGGAAGAAAAAATCTATTTTCAGGAACTGGTTGACGATCTGCATGATCAGTTTGTTACTGATGTTGCATCTTCACGGCACATGGACCAGGCCAGGGTCAAAGCAGTGGCCGACGGTCGGGCCATGACCGGCAGACAGGCATTGCAGGCGGGGCTGGTTGACAAAATGGGTGGATTCGAAGATGCGGTCCGCAGTCTCAAAAAAGCCCTTGCTCTAACCAAAGACCCCGTGCTTATCGAAGGCCCCGAAACCAAACGGCCACTGCTCTCCCGGATTCTGGGTTCCCTTGACATCATTCCTTCAAACGCCATGACACCAGGCCCTCAATGGGTGTTCAGCTATGAATAACACAGACGCTATTATTAAAAAACATGTTCAGGAAGGCGGCCGTCTCACCAGAGATGACGCCCTGATTCTGGCCCGCGAGGCCTCCATCCACGACCTTGGAAATCTGGGCAACGCACGAAGGCAGGCCATTCATGGCAACAAGGCCTATTACGTGTATAACCAGCATCTCAACTATACCAACGTCTGCCAGAATGCCTGCAAATTCTGCGCGTACAGCAAACGCGAGGGGCAGCCAGGGGGCTATGTCTATTCCATGGATGAAATCCGTAAACGGCTTTTGTCCAGAATCGACGAACCCATCCGCGAAATCCATATCGTAGGAGGGCTCAATCCTGGCCTGACCTATGACTACTTTCTGAACATGCTCAGAACAGTGCATGAAATCAGGCCCCAGGCCACCATCAAGGCCTTCACGGCCGTGGAAATCGCATTTTTGTCCTCAACATACCATAAAAGTGTCGCAGAGGTGCTCGCCGATCTCCAGGAAGCCGGGCTCGAAGCCATGACCGGGGGAGGAGCAGAAATCTTTGATACCCAACTGCGCCAAAAAATTTGCCCTGAAAAAATCTCGGGGAGTCAATGGCTGGACATCCACAGCCAGGCCCATTCCGAAGGTATTTATTCCAATTGTACCATGCTCTTTGGTCACCTGGAGACCTGGGAAAACCGCATTGACCATCTCCAGGCCCTGCGCGAACTCCAGGATTCCACCGGAGGTTTTCTGTGCTTTATCCCCCTGCCCTACCAGCCAGAAAACAACGAGCTTAAGGCCAAGGGACCGGACGGCAACGACTTTTTACGCACCATTGCCATCTCCCGCCTGTATCTGGATAACATCCCGCACATCAAAGCCTACTGGGCCTATGCCGGTGTCAAGGCCGCCCAACTGGCGTTATGGGCCGGAGCCGATGATTTTGACGGAACCATTGTGGAAGAAAAAATCGGCCATGCTGCAGGGTCGGCATCCCCCTCGGGACTGGGAGAAAAGCAACTGCGGGAATATATCACTGCAGCCGGATTCAGTCCCGTACAACGGGACACGTTTTTCCGAGAGATAGAAAACATCTCCGCATAATACCCTGATGCAACGGGTCGATGGTGCGCGGTGCAGACAGACGGCCCCGCCCGACGTCATTTTACTTGACATTTTCCATATCCCGGGGTTTGAAACAAGAGATTTATCAAGAGATACTAACCAGCGAACACGTTTTTGAGGAGGATTGGGCTATGGAAGTACTTTCCACGTTGATTCATAATATGCTGCACAGTTCAGCCGCCGGAACTGTCGGCGTCATGGGCATTCTGACCTATCTTGGCGTCATCATCATTGCCGCCCTTTATCGCATCCGAGAAGGGATGAATGAAGCTAAGCATCACTAAAATTTTCTGCCGCATACGCAGGATGTCGTGACTGTCCGACGTATGGAAATACAAAAAAGGGCGCAGCTTGCTGTGCCTTTTTTTGTATTCTGCCCCTTTGACGCAGATATTTTTCCATACCGAACAAAGGCATGATACCCACGGCCTACACACGTCGTTATGTGCCCTGTGCACAACGCCCTATGCGGCCTCGTTTCCCCTTTATTATGGACCCAAGGGTACTTTCCCATGCACGAAATCATCCTCATCAACATTACAGGACAGGACAAACCCGGATTAACCACAGCACTGGCCGGGGCCCTGGCCCGGTACAAGGTCAATATCCTGGATATCAGCCAGTCGGTCATCCACAGTTCTCTGTCCCTGGGCCTGATGATCGAGGTGCCCAAGGAATCCGAATCATCCCCCATTCTCAAAGATCTTCTGTATACAGCCCATACTCTTGGCGTCAGCCTGACCTTCACTCCCATTGCTCCGGATCAATACGAGACCTGGGTGCAGGCCCAGGGTAAAAAACGCTATATCCTGACCCTCCTAGGACGGACCATCACCGCCGAAGCCATGGCCGCAGTATCCGACATTATCTATGCCAATGATCTGAATATCGATTTCATGACCCGACTTTCCGGCAGGACATCCTTTAAGTACAAGAATTGTCACCCCCGAGCATGCATTGAACTTTCCCTGCGCGGCACACCCAAAGATATCACAGACATGCATTCCAGATTTTTAGAAATTTCACGCACCATGGGCGTGGATATCGGATTGCAGGAAGACGATATGTTCCGCAGAAACCGGCACCTGATTGCCTTTGACATGGACTCCACACTTATTCAGGTGGAGGTCATTGACGAACTGGCCAAGGCCGCCGGTGTGGGAAATAAGGTGGTGACCATTACCGAATCGGCCATGCGCGGAGAAATCGATTTCAAAGAAAGTCTGCGCCAACGTGTCGCCCTGCTCAAAGGTCTGGATGCCTCGGTCCTCGAAGAGATTGCCGCCAGGCTGCCCCTGACCGAAGGGGCCGGCCGCCTCATCTCCACCCTGAAAAAACTGGGCTACAAGGTTGCCATTCTTTCAGGTGGATTTACGTATTTCGGAAACCATCTCCAAAAACTGCTGGGGATCAACTATGTGCACGCCAACGAGCTGGAAATAGTGGACGGCAAACTGACCGGATCTATTGTCGGCGAAATAGTGGATGGAGCCCGCAAAGCCACCCTCCTGAGGGAAATTGCGGACAAAGAAAACCTCAGTCTCAATCAGGTCATTGCCGTAGGCGACGGAGCCAACGATCTGCCCATGCTTGATATTGCGGGCCTGGGCATCGCCTTCCACGCCAAACCAGTGGTCCGCAAAGGTGCAGGGCAGGCCATCTCCAACCTGGGACTGGATGCCATTTTGTACTTCACCGGCATTAGAGACCGGGAAGCAGATGGACATGACGAGAAGGAATAAGAAACTGTATAGTACGCAGCAGACAATGCGCAGTTACGCGACCCACCAGCAGACCTTGTTCGAGACACTGGGAGCTTGACCATTAAAAACGCAGGTGCGGTACTTTTTGCGGTACTTTTTATGGATCATCCGGGTAATGCGTACTTTCCTGCTTTGAAGAATAGTAGTATTCCAAGGCAGATATCAGCCACCCGTCCTAGTTCAGGGAGGGGCAGGTAGAGGGTTTCAAATAGAAGCCAGAAAAACCAAACGGACTTTTCCCCCAGATAAACCTTTTTTACATGCATAAAGAAAATATGACCACCGACTATACAACCTTTGCCCAGCGTCTGGACACGGCCCATGACTGGCCGTGCGAATATACCTTCAAATTCATCGTTCCCCACCAGGAAGCCATACGGGTCCAGGAGATATTCGGCCCCGAAGCCTCGGTGCGCAAGGTGGCCTCCCGGACGGGAAAGTATATCAGCGTCACCTCCGAAGTCATCATGACCTCAGCCGAACAGGTCATCGCTATCTATAAGCAAGCTGAAACAATAGAAGGCATTGTTATGCTCTAGGGTTGCGGCCATATGTAATGTGCCGCAACTTTTTAGCATCAAGACACCCTTGAGCATGCAATCCGTACGTCCTGGGAACACTGATCGTCGAATCGGCCTTACCCATCTTACTCGACTATCTTTCAGACGCCTGTTACTCTAATGCGTGTCATATCGGGAGCACGTCGCCGAGCAGTCGCTCCCCCTCCACGGCCATCTGGCCCGTAGACCATCCGAACCCCGGAAAGATCATGTTTGCCAAACTCTTCATCGCCTTTGCCGTGCTCCCGGTTCTTGAAATCTATGTGCTCATCCACGTGGGATCAGTCATCGGGGCACTGAACACCGTGGCCATTGTCCTTTTGACCGCCTTTGCCGGGGCCTGGCTGGCCCGGGTCGAGGGCATGCAGACCCTGCTGCGCATCAGACAAAGCATGCATCAGGGGGTGATGCCCACAAACGCACTCATCGATGCAGCCATCATCCTGACCGCCGGGCTACTTCTGCTCACCCCGGGATTTATCACCGACGGCATGGGCCTGCTCCTGCTCTTCCCGCCAACGCGAAAACTTTTCAAAGACTGGATCATACGTGCTCTCAAAGACTGGACAAGCAACCATCCCCCAACAATCACCTATTACAGACCATAACATTTTTCGGGAACACATAGTGCCGTTTCATATTCAACGCATCGTAACTATTGAGCATTGAACCAACCCATGGAAATGCAATCCGCATGTCCTGGGAATGCCGATCTTTTATCCTATATCCTAGATCGTAAAAAAACCATGATCCATAAAACCCTCACCGACTGCCTGGATGATCTGGAACACCACGGCCAGCTGATCCGCATTGACCGGGAATCTGATCCCTATCTGGAAATCGGCGCCATCCAGCGCCGGGTCTTTCAGGCCGGGGGTCCGGCCCTGCTGTTCACCCATGTCAAAGAATGCTCCTTTCCCATGGCCGGAAACATTTTCGGGACTATAGACAGGACCCGGTTCATCTTCCGTCACAGCCTGAAGCAAGTCCGGACACTGCTCGCAGCCAAGGCAGATCCTGGTTCCATTCTCAGACACCCCGGAAAAATCCCTTCCCTGGCGCTGGCCGGGCTCCACGCCCTTCCCAGAAAAGTCAGGACAGGACCGGTTCTGGATCATGAAACAACCCTGTCCCAACTTCCCCAGCTGCAATCCTGGCCCATGGACGGCGGCCCCTATGTAACCCTGCCTCAGGTATACACCGAATCTTCAGCCAAACCAGGTATCCGGCATTCCAACATGGGCCTGTACCGGGTCCAGCTGGCCGGAAACAGCTTTATCAAAGACAAGGAGGCCGGCCTGCATTACCAGATCTGCCGGGGCATCGGGTATCACCACGCCGAGGCCATTTCCCGCAGTCAGTCCCTGCGGGTGAACATCTTTGTCGGGGGTCCTCCGGCTATGACCCTGGCAGCAATCATGCCGCTGCCCGAAAACCTCCCGGAACTTTTTTT
>JAQVZR010000112.1 GCA_028708105.1 Desulfoplanes sp.
GGTCTTCCGCCGCCGCCGCCGCCAATCTCCGCAGCAACGTCATTGATCAGGGCAGGGGCCGTGAACCGGCCATGCAGATCTTTGCTCACAAAAAGGAGCAAAACCACTTTTTCTCCGACCTGGGCAGTCAGGGCAATGATCCCGGATGCCATTTTAGACCGCAGGTCATCCATGAGCTTTCGCAAGCCATGGACGTCCGCAGCTTCCGTCTGCAACGCCAAAACCTTGACGCCGCCGATGTCTTCGACATTCTGCATCAAGTCTTTGCCCTGGGCAGAAAGAAGTTTTTCCTGGAGGGATGTATGCTCTTTGGTCAACGTCCGGAGCTGCTGTTTCAGTCCTTGCACCTTGGCCGCCAGCTCCCCGGACGGGGCCTTGACGATCTGAGCAATATCCCTGTTTTCAGAACGTATTTGTTTCCAGTGACTCAGGGCATTCCAACCTGTCTGGGCCTCAATACGCCGGATACCTGACGCGATCCCCGATTCGGAAAGGATGCAGAAGCTCCCGGCCTGACCCGTGGATCGTAGGTGTGTACCGCCGCAGAGTTCCATGGAAATCCCCGGAACCTCAACCACCCGAACCTCGGCTTCATATTTTTCACCAAACAGGGCCATGGCATCTTTGGATTTGGCATCTTCAAGGGACATGACCTGGGTGTTCAAAGGCACATTGGCCAGAATAGACCCATTCACTTCATCCTCGACCTGCTGGATTTCGTCGGGCGTCATGGCCGTGATGTGTGTAAAGTCAAAACGCAGCCGATCCCGTGTAACCATGGACCCGGACTGTTTGACATGCTTGCCCAAAACCTTCTGCAACGCAGCCTGGAGGAGATGGGTGCAGGTATGATTTCTAGCCGTTGCAACCCGGGAGCCCTCATCCACATGCAGGGCAACTTCCTGATCCAGGGCAACCTCGCCCTGGGTTATTTTCACCGCATGCACCATGAGATGTGCTGAAGGCTTTAAGGTATCTGTAACCTGTGCCTGTCCCGTGGGGCTGATAATCCGACCATTATCACCGACCTGACCGCCGGATTCTCCGTAAAAAGGGGTCTGGGCGGTGAGCATATAGCCCTTGTCCCCCTGAGACAACGTGGTCACGTTCTGACCGTTTTCATCCAGCAAGGTCACGATCCGACTCTTGGCACTGAGCTGGTCATACCCCACAAACCGTGTCTGCATACCCGCTTCGAGCAGTTTGACAAACTGGCCGGCCACATCCTTTTCACCGCTTCCGGACCAAGCATCTTTGGACATCCGTTTCTGCTCGGCCATGCAGGCATTGAAACCATCCTCGTCGACCAAAAAGCCCTGCTTCTCAGTTACATCATTCACGATATCCAAAGGAAACCCATAGGTATCGTGCAATTTAAAAACAACGTCTCCGGACAAAGTCTTTTTCCCGGATGACGCCAGAAAGGCCATTTCCTCTTCCAGGATGGCCAGCCCTTTATCCAGAGTCTGGCTGAAGCGCTCTTCTTCTTTTTTAATCACCGAGACCATAAAATCCTGATTTTCGCAGAGCTCGGGGAAGGCACCGCCCATTTCATCTACGACCACCTGCGCCTGGGCAAAGAGGAATGGATCTTTGAGTCCCATCAGCCGCCCGAAACGGAAAGCCCGACGGATCAAACGCCGCAGCACATACCCACGACCTTCATTGGAAGGCAAAATTCCGTCGGCAATCAAAAAGGCCATGGCGCGACTATGATCGGCAATGACCCGCAGGGCAGTATTGGTGTCATCGTCCTGGCCGTAGGTCACCCCTGCCTTGGCGGCGATGGAAGAGATGAGTGGAGCAAAGATGTCAGTATCAAAATTGGAGAACACCCCCTGACACACGGCCGTAATCCTCTCCAGACCCATCCCGGTATCAATGCTCGGCTTGGGCAGGGGAGTCATCTTCCCTGTCTCGTCCCTATTAAACTGCATAAAAACCAGATTCCAGATTTCCAGGAATCGGTCACAGTCACATTTTCCAATCCCGCAATTGGGACCGCAGGCCATGTGTTCGCCCTGGTCTATATGCAGTTCCGAACAGGGACCACATGGACCGGTATCGCCCATGGACCAAAAATTATCTTTTTCTCCCAACCGGAAGATTCTAGAATCAGGAAGACCGGCAATTTTCTTCCACAGATCATAGGCTTCGTCGTCATCCTTGTAGACCGTGGCATACAGGTGTTCCGTAGGCAGACCGAGTTCCCTGGTGATGAAATCCCAGGCAAAGGCAATAGCATCTTCCTTAAAATAATCCCCAAAAGAAAAATTGCCCAGCATCTCAAAAAAGGTATGATGTCTGGCCGTCCGGCCCACATTTTCCAGATCATTATGCTTGCCACCCACACGTAGGCATTTCTGGGACGTGGTAGCCCGACAATACGCGCGCTTTTCCTGCCCCTGAAAAGTTTTCTTGAATTGGACCATGCCTGCGTTGGTGAACAGCAGGGACGGATCGTCCCTGGGGATGAGGGAGGAACTGGGCTGTCTGGAATGCCCTTTACTTTCAAAATACGTTAAGAATTTTTCACGAATCTCTGCTGCCGTAATCAAAACACATTCTCCTCAAAATAGTGGACATAAAAAAGGGCAGTCGGGAGTGCTACGTACGCAGAAAAAAATCCGCGCTGCCCCCCGCGCCCACACAACGTCATTCGTCCTTCAACACGGGAATTTGCTCCAGTTTCCTGCATTCTGTGCACCGCGATGCTGCACTGCGAGCTCCATGCGAAACCAGTCCAAGGCTTTCTGCCCGCATTCCCAAAAAGGACTACACTTCCGGCCCTGCCTGTTCTGCGCCGTTCTCTTCGACATCCGGAACCGCCGATCCAACGGCCTCTTTCACTCCCAGCTTGACGAGCAGGGCATCCTCAATCTGCTGCCGGATATCCGTGTTTTCCTGCAGAAAAGCCCGCACATTTTCCTTACCCTGGCCCAGACGTTCAGAACCAAAGGCATACCAGGCACCACTTTTGTCCAGAATGCCATAATCCACGCCCATGTCGATGATCTCTCCTTCACGCGAAATCCCGGTCCCGTACAGGATATCGTACAAGGCCTCCCTGAAGGGGGGAGCAACCTTGTTTTTGACCACCTTCACCCGAACCCGGTTCCCGTACACCTCGTCCTTGTCCTTAAGAGTCTGTATCCTGCGGATATCGAGACGGATAGATGCATAAAATTTCAAGGCGTTACCGCCAGTAGTCGTCTCGGGGCTGCCATAGCCCTGCATCCCTATTTTCATGCGGATCTGGTTGATAAAGACGATAGCGGTCATGGACCGATGGATAGTGCCGGTCAGCTTACGCATGGCATGCGACATGAGCCGTGCCTGTCCCCCCACCTGGGTTTCGCCCATGCTCCCCTCCAACTCGGCCTGGGGAATAAGTGCGGCAACCGAGTCCACCACAACGATATCCACGCCACCGGAACGAACCAGGAGATCGGCGATTTCAAGGGCCTGCTCGCCATAGTCAGGCTGAGAGACGACCAGTTCATCAGTATTTACACCTAACCTCTTGGCGTAATTGACATCCAAAGCATGCTCTGCGTCAATAAACGCTGCCACGCCCCCTAGTTTCTGGGATTCGGCAATCATATGCAAAGCCTGCGTCGTTTTGCCGGACGATTCAGGACCATAAATTTCAATAACCCTGCCCCTGGGAATACCGCCGATGCCAATGGCCAGATCTAGGCCGATAGAACCGGTTGGGATAACAGGAATAATCTGATGCGGAGCGTCGGCAAGACGCATAACAGCGCCCTGACCGAACTTACGCTCAATGGTTGTAATAGCCGTATCCACGGCCTCTTTTTTCGTTTGCTCAGGGGAGACACTTGTTTTGCGTGCCATTGGCTGCTCCATGGAAAGTTGATCAGGTATTGAAGGAAGAGTATGTACATCGGACTGGAACACGGATTGTTCACTACCGAGCAGACGATTCATACGTATTCATCATCTGCTCGGTAGTGAATCCAAGAACAAATAATACTAGCAAAATCATCCCAGCAGGGCAACCAAACATCAAGGGTGGCTTTTAAAAATCTTCTAACTTTATTCCCTTTTCATTTCGGATAGATGTACGTGTTCAACGACCTGGTTTCCTTTGGCCCGTCTATTTGTATTCATACGTACGGTTCACCCTTTACCGACAGAGGTGGGCTTTCCTCAGAACAATTTTTATGGCCTGATAACATATTGCCTAACCAGCAAGACTCAGATAGGTGCGTCCCATGCAAACATCTATACAGTATCAGGCACTCGCACTTTTTTCAGGAGGTCTGGATAGCATTCTGGCCACCAAGGTTATCCAGCAGCAAGGCATCTCTGTTCTGGGGATACATTTTGTATCCCCATTTTTCGGAGAACCCCAATCCATCGAACACTGGCAAAAAATATATACTATCCCCATCATCGCCTATGATATCGGCAAGGAATATGTGGAGATGCTCCGGGCCAGGCCCGAGCACGGATTTGGTAAAGTGTTAAATCCGTGTATCGACTGCAAGGTTCTCATGTTCACCAAAGCCAAACAGCTCATGGCTGACTATGGTGCCCAGTTTCTTATTTCAGGAACCGTGGTGGGACAGCGCCCCATGTCCCAGCGCCGAGACGCCATCAATATCGTTGATCGGGACGCCGATATCCGGCAGATTGTCCTCTCTCCGTTAAGTGCCCTGCGGCTCAAGCCCACCCCCATGGAAGAGAACGGATTGGTGGACCGATCCAAACTCCTGGGACTATGGGGCAGAGGACGCAAGGCACAGCTCCAGATGGCCAAAGACTTAGGAATGACTGAAATCCCCACCCCGGCGGGAGGATGTCGACTGGCTGACAAAGAGGCCGCAGCCAGATATTTTCCGCTTTTCCAGTACCATGCCGATCCTCAGGCCGAGGATTTTGAACTGAGCAATATTGGCCGACAGTACTGGAAAAAACGCAGCTGGCTGAGCATCGGCCGGGACCAGCATGATAACAACCTACTGGAAACATTTCATAAAGATTCTGACTATTGCTTTCGCCTGGCAAGTTTCCCCGGCCCCATTGGTCTTGGCAGACCCTTACCGGATGTTCCCTGGTCAGAGATACGGATAGAGGAAGCGGCCTCCCTTGTGGCCTCCTTTTCCCCCAAGGCAAAAAAATCATTGCGCTCGGTGGATGTTATTGTCGGGCACAACGGGACCAAAAAAGCAATCTCCGTACTGCCCGACCGGGGCCAGGAAAACGGCTGGTTTCCCCCGGAATGGGCTCAAACCGAAGAGTGGAAAAAAGCATGGGTTCGGAAATAACTATCAATGTAGCAATGCTTGTCCTCAGCGCAGTCCTTCTCTGGCAAGGGGCCAACTGGATCGTGGACAGCGCGGCAGCCATTGCCCGCAAATTCCACATGTCCGAATTGGTTATCGGCCTGACAGTGGTTGCCTTCGGTACTTCGGCCCCTGAATTTCTGGTCTCAGTCACAGCCACGCTCAAAGGAATGGGCGACATATCCCTGTCCAATATTGTGGGCTCGAATATCTTCAATCTCGGGCTCATCCTCGGGCTCATGGCGCTGATCAAACCGGTGTTGACCCACAAGACACTGGTCTACCGCGATGGTCTTCTGCTATGGTGCATTACGATTCTGGTTCTGCTCCTTTCCCTGCATCTCTTCATGGGCCGGATAGCCGGAATCATCCTGGTGAGCATTCTGTTCGGCTACATCGGTCTGTTGATCTTTCTCGGCCGCAAACAATTCATGGAATATGATCTGCCGACCCAACGGGCAGCCACGTGGAAGGATTACCCTTTGCTTGTGGCCGGTTTTATCTTTGTATCCCTGGGTGGCCAGTTCATGGTCGACTCGGCCACCTTTCTGGCTGAATTCATGGGCGTGAGCAGATGGGTCATCGGTGTAACCATCGTGGCTGCCGGCACATCACTTCCTGAATTGATCACCTGCCTGGCGGCATCCATGCGCGGCAAAAACGACATGCTCCTGGGTAATCTTCTAGGAAGTGATTTTTTCAATTTTGCCGGAGTGCTGGGTATGACCTGTATCCTGCGCCCCTTGGAAATATCCCCTTCAGCCCTGCCCAGCATGTACGCTCTGGTAATCATGGTTTTTGTGGTGCTTATTTTCATGCGCACCGGATGGAAAGTAACCCGGCTGGAAGGCGCGTTGCTGATTATCATCAATCTGGGCCGCTGGATGCGAGATTTCATGGGCTGACCTGCGTCCCCAGTGGTATTGTTGCGCAAGGCTACTCCACGCCCCGCATATCTATGAGAAAAATTGCAAGAGCATAAAAAAGGCAGCCTCAAGGCTGCCTTTTTTATGCTCTTTCTGTCCACATCCAC
>JAQVZR010000113.1 GCA_028708105.1 Desulfoplanes sp.
CCTGTGGGCACCAGCAACACCTAGTTTAATGACATCCTGAGCAAAAACCTGACCGCTCCCCAGAACCATGAGTGCTACGGCTAACACCATTGTCATAACGAGTCGCTTCATCTGTTCTCCCTCCTGCAGGTGACCTGATTAGTGTGAGTAAAGCATATCAACCAGTGGTATTGTTCCACCAGTCCCCAAATATTTTTTCATGCTCATAAAATAACACGCAATAAACAAAAATGTCAAACAATAGATTGTGGACCTGTAAAAAATAGTCTGCAAGACCTACGTCAAGACGAATAAAAAACCTACATCGTTCTTTTATGCACAATCCGGTTGTCACTTAATATTCCAGTGACAAATATAAAAATATCGCCGCAGTACAGGCTATTCTTCAGGGCTGGTCATTTTTTCCGGAGCCGGTTTCGGACGAACCGGCTTCGTTTCCTTGGATTTGCGTGAAAGCAGTGACTTGAGCTTCTGCCCTGCCTTGCTTATTTCCTCCGGATTAGCCAAAAACACCATTTCCCCCTGGGGAGAAAACCAATGCCAGCCCTCTGGCTTTTTTAGAAGTCGAGCCCCGCGACGTTCAAGGTAATCGACGATTTTAGTCTCTTCCCGCCCCTGCTGAAGACATTCGAGCATCTCCAGATTCTGGAAAACAAGAGCGACATTCTTATAGACCTCAAAGGCCCCGCAAGGAACATCCATCAAAGCAACTCCGTTGCTTTTCTTTTTCCCCGCCAAAACTTTTTCAATTTCTTCAAGATCTTTCTTTAAATCCCGGATCTCAGCGAGGGCCAAGGCTGTGGCCTCTGCATTTTTAGATTCAATACTTCTGGCCAAGTGCTCATGGATACGACTTTTCATACTATTCTCCCTTTGCGTATAAAAAACCCGATCACATCAGCTCAGTGGATGTGGTCGGGCAACATAGATAGCTATCCAGAGTATCTCCTTTTGGCTTGTACAAATGGCATGATCTTACAGTATCTGACTCAAAAAAACTCTGGCCCGTTCGTTTTCCGGGCTGGAGAAAAAATGCTCAGGCGTACCTTCTTCGATAATCTGACCATCATCCATAAAGATGACTCTATCCGCCACTTCCCGGGCAAAACCCATTTCATGCGTCACCACTACCATGGTCATCCCCGACTTGGCCAGTGCCTTCATGACGTCCAAAACTTCGCCGACCATTTCCGGGTCCAGTGCTGAAGTCGGTTCATCAAAAAGCATCACCTTGGGGTCCATGCACAGAGATCTGGCGATGGCCACACGCTGCTGCTGACCACCGGAAAGCTGTTCCGGTTTGGCATTATATTTTTCGGCAATGCCCACCTTTTCGAGCAGCTTCATGGCCTTGTCTTCAGCCTCTTTTCGGCTCCGTTTGCGCACGGTGACCTGCGCCATGGTCAGGTTCTCAAGGACGGTTTTGTGCGGAAAAAGATTAAAGGACTGGAAGACCATACCCACCTCGGCCCGCACCTTATTGATATTGCACGCATTGGCCAAAATATCCACATCGTCAACGACAATGCTCCCGGTCTGTGGATACTCAAGACGATTTAAACACCGCAAAAAAGTGCTTTTACCTGAGCCGGAGGGACCAATGACCACGACCACTTCACCCTCGCAGATATGGGCATTGATATCCTTGAGAGCATGAATTTCGTGGGGAACATAAAAATATTTATTGAGTTCTTTAACATGTATCATGCTAGATGGCCTTGCGCTCAAGATATTGAACAAACATGGACAGAGTAAACGTCAGTACCAGATAGAGAATCGCACACACAATCCAAAGCTCAAAAGGCTGCAAAGATGTGGATACTGTTTCTCTGGTGGCCTTGGTCAATTCTCTGACAGCAATGACGCCTAGCAGTGAGGAATCCTTGATCAGGCTGATGAACTGCCCGGCCAATGGAGGTAGAATACGTCGGAATGCCTGAGGGAGAATAACCTTGCGCATAGCCTGCGCATAATCCATTCCCAACGAACGGGCTGCTTCCATCTGCCCGAGATGTACCGACTGAATACCGGCGCGCACAATTTCCGCAATATAGGCTCCAGAAAATAACGCCAGGGAAAGAATCCCGAACCACATCGATGGAACTTGCGGAAAACCATGGGAGGACAAAATGGTATTGATCAGGGTTCCCATGACAAAATACCAAAGAAAGATTTGAACCAGGAGGGGAGAACCACGGATCAATTCGATGTACGTAATGGCCGACCAGCGCAGGGCAGGATTCTCTGAAATACGGGCCAATCCTGTCAAAAGACCAATCACGATTCCCAGGACAATGGCCATGGCACTCACCTTGAGCGTAATCCACAGCCCTGTCATCAGGACCCCCGGAGAACCTTTCTCATAGGTACCAAGCACATCCCCCATACTCACAAAATCCCCTTCGTCCAGAAGGGATTTGCCATCGGGCAGGGTATACGTGGCAGTTTCTCCTGAACCCTGCACTGTCATCAGAAGGGTGTTATCACGCGTTGCCACATCCGTAACTTCCCCCTCAATCTCGGATCGGACATCCACGGTTTCGGTATAATAAAAATACTGCGGCACCCTGTACCAACGCCAGGTATAGTCCACGGATTTCGAGGCCTGATACATGACCCAGCAGCCCCCAAAGAGCATTACGAAAAAAAGACATCCCCAAAACGCGTGGTAGGCCCCCCCCCGGGGACGATCAAGTCCGGAAAACACCACCATTAAAGCCACCTATCCATTCTAGAAAAAAATCAATCCTGAAAAACCGGATACAAACGAAAACAGCACACACAAGGGGGGGGAGAAGATCGTTGATCTTTCTCCTCCGCCCCCCGCGTAGCTGTTTTCCATCAGATACAGTGAGACCAGTTCTGGTTATTCAACGTCTTTGTACCAAGCATTGCTTTCAAACCATTTTTTGTAAATTCTATCATACGTACCGTCATTTCTGACCTGAAGCATGAAATTGTCCAGCCAGTTCAAAAAGTCGGGGTCACCGCGTTTGATACCAAAAGCCAATGGCTCATACGTAAAGGGTTTATCAAGCATGACGAGATTGTTGGAACCCTGCTTCTGCATGATCTGCTTGAGCACGGGGAAGTCATAGATATAGGCGTCGGCATTGCCATTCATAACCTCAAGGGCGGCGTCGGCTTCCTTTTCAAAGCTCTTGTACTGGGCTTTGGGCAAAAGACGCTTTACGGCCATTTCACCTGTGGTGCCCAATTTGGAGACGACTTTGTACTTAGGATCGTTGAACTGCTTGTACGAGGTGATCTTGCCAGCATGTTTGCTGTTCATGAGTACTGCCTGCCCGGAATAAAAATAAGGATCAGGAAAATTGATCTGCATATTTCTTTCCTGGGTAAGGGTCAGGCCACTGATAATAATATCAAATTTATTGGTCAAAAGGGCAGGAATAATCCCGTCAAAATCAGTATTGACCGGCACAAATTTGACCTTCATGGCCTTGGCCATGGCCTTGCCAAGATCAATGTCAAACCCGATAAATTTGCCTTGTTTGGAAGTCATTTCAAAAGGAATGTACCCTGAATCAAATCCGATGCGCAGTTCTCCATTTTGCTGGATCGTGTCCAGGGCCGAAGCGGCAGCAAAGGCCTGCGAGGCCACAAAACAAAGCACGAATAACAATCCTGACATTTTTTTCAACACGTTCATTATCCTCCGTAGATTGAAAGAAAAAAAACTGCTTTATTTAGTACTATCGACACGTCCATACCCATTCAAAGGCACTCTGGACACCGTCATTTCAGACCCAAACATGAGTGATCCACGTTCTCTTCGGTCAATATTTACCTTCCGTGAGTACTTCTTTGACAATCATCTTTTTTTTGCATTTTGGGCATTCAGGCATTTCTTCTTCAGGAAAATAAACAATCTGCGAATGCTTGCAGATAGGGCATATAACTTCGACGGCTTCCCTTTTATACCTGCCTGTAAATAATTTCATGGTATCCTCGCTAAAAAAAGTGACCTGTATACCTTGAGCACCAAAAACACAAGGTTCAAGCCCGAAATATGACAATTTTGCCAATTATTCTCAAAATTACGGATTTCCGAAGGTTGCAAGGCGGTGACAATCCGTTTAAGTGAAAAAACACACAAAATACTTTTTCAGGATATGCCTCATGAGCACTGAATCGGAATCTAAATTTGCGATCCGTGATTTTTCCGGAGTGGAAAACAAACTCTGTACTTGCGGAACACTCTGTACTCCATGGCACTTCGAACACAATACTGTTTTCGATACCCCTGACGGTTCCCTGCGGGCACAGGGTATACTGCTCCGACTCAGGGAAGCACCCACCAATACATTAACACTGAAACGTCCTCTTTCTCAGGTAACGGGCTCATCCGCGCATATCAAGCACCTGGAAGAGATCGAATCCAAAATTAGTGATATCAGCACAGCACAACGGATCTTTGAAGCCCTTGGATACCGGCCTATCCTGTGCTATGAAAAATTCAGATCCATATGGCAGGTTACGGCATGCAGCGTTTTCCTAGACCAATTGCCCTTTGGGAAATTTATAGAAATCGAAGGAAACGAAAGCACTATCTGTGAAACAGCCCAACAGCTCGGGCTGGATCCAAAATCGGCCTCAGCCCAAAACTATCACCAACTCTTCAAACATTACCTCACGGCGCACGACCTGCCCATGAAAGAATCCTTTTGTTTCTCGGAAAACGAAAGGCTAGCATGCACAAAAAAACTGGGAATCCCTGAAAAAGCGTGACATTCATGTATCATCACCCTTCTATCGCTATCGGCACTTTTTTTAAGGGACAATCCCGTTCCCTGCTGTTTACATTGGCCCTTTTCATTATTCCGGTTTCATACGCCAGGGCATGGCAACAGATCGCACCAGGGCTCCAACTGCAAACTTTCACACTCTCTCGGACAGACCAGGGAAAAAGTCCACAACTAAGCATTCTCAAAATCGATCCCGCCCGGTATACATTCACTCTAATCACAACAAGCCGTTATCAACAACACCTTGCCACACTTAAAGAATGGAGTGAACGCGAGGGACTGACCGCAGCCATCAACGCCAGCATGTACCGGGAAGATCACCAGCAAAGCACGGGATATATGAAGACCCAGGGGCACATAAACAACGGATATATCAATCCACGATTCGGTGCATTTATGGTCTTTTCTCCCAAAGACACATCGTTGCCACAGGTACAGATACTTGACCGCTCTCTCCAGGACTGGAAACATATTATCCCCAGCTACGATACGGTTATCCAGAATTTCAGACTGATCAACAGCCAGCAAAAAAACCTCTGGCCGAAAACCAGAAAAGCGCACAGTATCGCCGCCATAGGCATAGACGCGCAGAGGCAGGTTTTATTCATACATTGCCAGACGCCTCTCACCATCCACGAGTTCAATGAAGCACTGCTGAACCTGCCCCTTGATATATTCAATGCCATGTATGTCGAAGGAGGACCTGAGGCTGCCATGTATCTCAAGACCGCAACGATTGAACGTTCGTGGCCGGGCAGGTATGAGCACCCGGTACTTGGAACAATCCACCAGAAATTGTGGCCCATACCAAACGTCATCGGTATTGTGCCCAAAGAATATACACAAGCGTGCCCCGAAAACGGCAACCAAGGAGAACCACCATGCAAATAGAAATACTTGATTCAAAACACCCTCTGCCCATAGAACGAGGCTACGTACTTTCAATGGTCATCCGTAGCTTTAAGGGCAGGCGGGACGTGGAAGTTCATCTCTACCGATCGGCATGGCCCGAGGATGAGATGGCGAGCTATGATTGGGCAACGATTCTTGGGGGCACCATTGAACGTAAAAACAGCGGACCTGCAGATCCTGACGGAAGCAAAAAACTTCTTATGGAGGCCTTTACCCGGGAAGAGCGGGATATGATCATCAGCTACCTTTCTGAAAAATACGCCTCCCGACTTTCAAAGATTACAGCAGCCCCACTGGGTTTCCCTATTCCCCAAGGGCTCAATCCCCTGTCCTCGTTTCCCGAAGGAAAGACCATCGGCACCATCAAACTGGATAAGATCCCTACCTACCCTCTTCCCTTTCACGTTCGTGGACTCTATGATCTCAGCCAGCACAGACCCATTGTGGAAGAAAAAATAGACGACAAATAACGCTGTTTCTCCCTAGGCGACAGTATCGCCCATATCAAAAGCCATCCGAGATGTTTACTCCCGGATGGCTTTTTTGATATGGACGCAAGCAAAACGGACCTGCACAGACCTTTCTCAGCAACGTCTTTCAACAACCGAAATGATTTTCTGCTGGACACCGGTTAGGGTCAACGATCCGGTATCGATAACCAGGAGATCGGA
>JAQVZR010000114.1 GCA_028708105.1 Desulfoplanes sp.
TGCGGCGCCGCGGGTTTCCCGCAGCAGCCAGCCGAGAATTCTGTGACCGCATCGGGGTCAGCCGCAAGGACAGCTGTGTTGACGTGGGCCTTTTGGAAAGTTGCGTCCGGGACGAACTGGGCGAAACAGCCCCCCGGACGATGACAGTGCTGCGTCCCCTCAAGATTGTATTGACCAACTATCCTGAAGATCAGGAAGAATCCTTTGACCTGCCCAATCATCCCAAACGACCGGAAATGGGCATGCACTCTGTACCTTTTTCTCGTGAAATTTATATTGAACAGGATGATTTTATGGAAAATCCTCCTGGAAAATTCAAAAGGCTGGCCCCCGGAAGAGAAGTCCGTCTGCGCGGTGCCTATCTGATCACCTGCCAAAGTGTGACCACCGATCCTGCAACCGGGGATATCAGGGAGCTCAACTGCACCTATGATCCCGCAACCCGCGGTGGAGACGCCCCGGATGGACGCAAGGTCAAAGGAACCCTGCACTGGGTTTCTGCCAGACACGCCATTGACCTTGATATCAACCTCTATGACCGGTTGTTTTTAGTCGCCAACCCAGCGGGGGATAAGGAGCAGGATTTTACAACATTTATCAATCCCGAATCCCTGAAAATTCTGCACGGATGCAAGGGAGAACGCGCATTATTGCAGGTCGAACCCGGTACAGCCTTCCAATTTGAACGGCAGGGCTATTTTTGCAAAGATCTCGAAGTCAGTATTGAGGGTATTCCGGTCTTCAACCGCACAGTCACCCTCAGAGATTCGTGGGCCAATAAAAAATAACGGATTTTCTTTGCCCGCAACAAGAGGAGTGATGATGCGGCAGACAGTACCAGCCACCTGCTGCCGCATCATCCCTCAAAAATCTGCGCACCCAGGATGGCCCCACGCGCATGGAAATTTTTTATTGCACGGTTTGAAACGATAAAACCCGTGCCGTCAGTCTGGTGGAGGAAATCCAAAGAAACATTCCAGGCACCGTCAGTCTGCCCCCCGGGAACATGGGAAAATTTCCCAAACCTGGAGACATTCTCAAAAAGTTCATGCTTCCGTAAATGCCTCCGGTGCCTGTCCTGCGGGGCCAGGGAAACGCAGGGTATAGGGTATGCAGGGTATACTGTTACATGCCATCTCTCATCGTAAACATTTTTCCCTCCACAAGGAATGTATATGCCCACCCCATCTTCCACCGTATATGACGAGGAACTCTTTATCCTCAACTATGCAAGCCGCCTGTTCATGGCCATCACCAATAAAAAAACATTCCTCCGAACGGTGCTAGAAACCTTTGCCGATTTTGGAAAATCATTGCGTGTAGGCATACTTCTTCTGGACAGCACCTCGGGGGAACTCACCCCCGGAGGCCTGTACAGCCACGGGATATTTTCCTCCCCGCTGCCCGCGATACCGGATGGAATCAAAAAGATTCTTGATTCTCATGAAATTCAGGAATTTCCCCTGGCAGACGGCCCTTTTCCTCTTCCGGTTATTCCCGGATCGTTGTCTTCCACATCTGAACGATGCCTGTGCATCCCCATAGCCCAGGCATCGAATAACATCCACGCATTGATAACCCTGGCTATCCACGCAGGAGAGCTTGATTTTGAAGCTCTCCAACGCCTCAGAGTCATATCATCGGTATGCGCCCTCTCCCTGGAAAACATGCGCCTTTTTGAAATGGCAATTTTTGACGGTTTGACGGGGGTTCATGTACGGCGATATTTCGAAATCAAGGCCAAGGAAGAATTGGCCAAGATGCAGCGCAATCCCTACGAAATGGGAATTATTCTTATGGATATCGATGGCTTCAAGACTATTAATGACCAATTTGGTCATGTTGCCGGCGACAAAGTGCTTATGGAATTTGCGCTGCGTATCTCCGGAGAAATCCGTAAAGATATTGATATAGTATGCCGGTATGGTGGAGATGAATTTGTGGTCCTGCTGCCCCAGACCAGTTCAGAGCAAACCAAAAATGTGGCCAACCGTATTTTGGCCGCTGTCCACCGCAAGCATTACTCGGCGTTACCCGCAGACCGGGATGTCTCCATATCTGCAGGTGCCATGACCATAGGCCCTGGTGAAAACATCACCACGCAAGAGTTGGTGCATCGGGTTGATCAGCTACTTTATGCAGGGAAACAAAGCGGGGGGAACAAGGTGATATGCATGGAAGAAAAAAACAGCAGGCCCCTCTAATGTACCATCCCAAGGGAATAAAATCAAAGGGGCCTGCAAAAAATCAAGCGGCAATGCGAAAAGAAAAGGTCAGACTATTCGTCTGTGACACACGCTCATAGGTGAGGGAATCAACCATTTCCCGGACAAGATAGATCCCCAATCCACCAACACGACGATCATCAATATCAAGAGATGTATCCGCGGTATCTATATCCAAGGGATTAAATGCCTGGCCTTGATCACGGATAGAAAACACCAGTGAACCGTCCAGGCAAACACAAGCCAGAGTCACATCGCCAGGAGTGCCCTCTGGGTATGCATAGTGAAAAACATTCACCATCAATTCTTCAAGAACCAGTTCTATCTTCGGCATTATGGCAGCGGGTGCCCCCGCCTGCCTGGCTTGGGAAGCTGCAAACGCCTGTAACGCATCCAGGGACTCCATCCGGGCAGGTACGGTAAGATGATCCTGCTCCGAACTATCCGAGTTTTGCAAATGCATCGTCCAGGGTGTCCCCCACCGGAAAAATTGAACTGAACCCGGACATCTTAAAAACTTCGCTCACCATTCCCGAAAGCCCGAAAAATGCCAATCCGCCCCCCTGGGCCTTGAGCTTTTTTCCTACAAGCAGCACGCTGCGCAGACCAGCACTGCTGATATACTCAACACCGCCCATTTCCACACAGATTTTGGACCCGCCATCATCAATGATTGCCGTGCACTCCTTTTCAAATTCAGGTGCAGTCACGGCGTCCATACGGCCACTCACATTAAGGATAACCGCACCATCCTGTTTATTCTGCCGAAAATCCATTGCACACCTCTAGCTTCTACACATACCTTTACGCCGGTCCCTCTCCAGGAGAGAGAAACCGTAAACGGCTATGTACGTCTATGTATTAGTCAAAAAAACACGCGGCAACTATCTGATCAAGTCACACAGGGAGTATACAAATGAATAGTTAGCACAACCGTGTCTGACACCACAAGGAATGCTCCCATTCAAATTTCACATACGCACAACGGTCCAAAGATTAACCATTATTGCCGGGGTAGGAATATTCCTTAAGGTCAAGCCGTTAACAATCATCTTTTAACGACGGCCATACAACCTTTCGTAGAGGCTATAAGAATTTGGCGTAGTCAGCCGGGAGCCCCTCTGCTAGCATCTCAACCTCTCAATATCTAAAAAAGAATATCCACGGCTTCCGCGTCGCCGTTGTTCCGATCCTTGATTTCGCCGATAACCCAGGCATCCTGCCCCAGGGCCAACAGTCTGGACATGACATCCTGTTCTGTTTCCGGGCTGACAACAAGAATGTACCCGATACCAGAATTAAAAATCTGCAGCATCTCTTCCCAGGAAAGGTTGCCCTGCTTCCGAAGCCAGGTGAAGACAGCTGGAATATCCCAGGTTCCGAACTGGATGGAGGCCTGTAATGTTTCTGGAAGGACACGCGGGATATTGTCGTAAAAGCCTCCCCCTGTAACATGGATCATACCCCGGATTTCGAGATCACGAAGCAGATTCATCACCGGCTTGACGTAAATCGTGGTTGGTTCAAGTAACACTTCAGCCACGGTTTTGTCCGTGCCAGGAAAAAGGTCCGTGGGTTTCAGACCAGATTCCTGATATATCTTGCGTACTAGTGAATACCCATTGGAATGTATGCCCGAAGATGCCAGACCAATAATTTTATCTCCTTTTCTGATAGCAGTACCGTCAACAAGGTGATCATTATCCACGATACCTACGCAAAATCCGGACAGATCATATTCCCCTGGGGCATAAAAATCTGGCATCTCAGCTGTCTCACCACCCAGCAAAGCACATTCGCCTTGCTTACACCCTTCAACAATACCCTGGAGAGCTTCCTGAGCACGATTCAGATCAAGCTTGCCTGTTGCAAAATAATCAAGGAAAAAAAGTGGCTTGGCTCCCTGAACCAAAATATCGTTGACACTCATGGCCACCAGATCAATACCGATGGTCGTGTGGCGATCAAACATGAACGCCAGCTTGAGCTTGGTCCCAACGCCATCAGTGGAAGACACCAGTATCGGTTCATGCATATCGTGCAGATCCGGTTTGAACAACCCTCCAAACCCGCCGATATCGGTAATGACACCCTTGGTAAATGTTTCCGATACCATGGACTTGATCCTGGAAACAAACTGATTCCCTGCCTTAATGTCCACCCCGGCTGCTTTGTATGCCTTGTGGCGCTGCTCCATACCCGTCGTACTCCTTGTTTTATGCAAACATGTTCGAACACAAAATCTCTTTGCGCATGACAATCCATAACATTCCACGTATCATATTCCATTCAACGCAACCGTTGCCTAGCCGTCTGCAAGATAAAGCGCAAGATGAAAAAGGCATACTGTGCCTGGAATAATCGCCATACTTATGTGCGAGGAACCGCATCTTCTCCCCTGCGAGATCAGGAGACATCATGAAAACAATACATTTTACCCTGGGTTGCTTTTTGGACCTGCTTAGTCCGGGATGGGCTCTCAAGGCCACCAGACACGGAGCAGCTTCCCACGGCAGATAATATTTTTAGTGGTCAGGACCGACAACGGGCGACCAGATTATGTCCGCAGGTCCCGGAAACAAAAAGGAACAATCACGTACAGCGCATGAAAAGCTGTGTATCACGCCTGAAATCATTTGGCCACAAAAAAGACAACATCCCCCCGTTGCGTCCGGCTGCATCAGCCCCGGAGCATCAATTCCGAACCAGACGCGCAACACAGTCCCGAAAACCGTCACGAATTTCCTGTTCCCCGGGAACCAACCGATGCTGCATCAGAATACGGCCGTCACAGATGACAGTATCCACACAATCCCCACCGGCGCTGTAGACAAGATTAGACATAAGATTGTGATTTGGCACAAGTTGAGGATGATCCAGATCCACCAACATACAATCGGCCAGCATACCTTCCCGGATCTCCCCGCACTCAAGCCTATACATGGCGGCAGCATTAACAGTGGCCATGGAAAAGGCTTCTGGAGCTCGCAGAATCGTTGGATCGTTTGACTGCAATTTAGCCAGCAAAGCGGCCATCTTCATTTCCTCAAACATGTCCAGATTATTATTGGAAGCACATCCATCCGTCCCCAAACCGATATTCACTCCCTTACGCGCCAGGACATCATAGCGAAAAGCTCCGGAAGAAAGTTTCATATTGGAGACAGGATTATGCACCACATGCACGCCGCGAGCAGCCAACAGATCGGCCTCTTTGTCGGTTAGCCAGACGCAATGACAGCCTATAAACCGAGGTGAGAGCAACCCAATTTCATCCAGATACTCTACAGGAGGCTTGCCATGTTCCTTGATACAATTTTCGACTTCGGTTTGGGTTTCCGAAAGGTGCATATGGATCAGGAGATCATGGTCCCGGGCATACCCCGCCGCCCAGCAAAGAGAATCTCTGGAAACAGTATAGATAGAATGTGGCCCGAGCATAAACCGGATGCGATCCGAATAGCTACTGCTTGCGGCATGAAGTTTTTTCACCTGGGCCCTGGCTTCTCTCGCCTTGATCCGATCGCCAAAATCGAAAAAAGCGGCTGACAAAGTGGCCCGCATGCCCATCTCTTCAACGGCCCGAGCAGTCCCTGGAAAATGCCAATACATATCCGCAAAAAACGTCGTTCCGGTCTTGATCATCTCCAGGCAGGCAAATTTGGCCCCCCAATACACATCGTCTTCACTCAATTTGGCTTCGATGGGCCAGATATGCTTCTGGAGCCAGGTCTCAAGAGGCATGTCGTCGGCATAGCCACGCAAAAGGGTCATAGCCGCATGACCATGTCCGTTCATCAAAGAAGGCAATATGGCCTTACCTGAACCATCAATATGTATACTGGCCTGCGCATCTGATAACGAACCGATGGCTGCAAATCGATTCCCCCGGATCAATACATCAACCATCCGTCCCTCATGCAGCACATTGCTAATCAGTATTTCCATCTTTTCTCCCCGTCGAAAGCCTTACCGTCCATGTCTATTACCACCTGTCCGGCATGTATATCCCTCCGGTACGCTTGTCAAAAATACTACGTGCACCCGTCATTTCAGCCCAGAGTCAAACTATCCAGGCCACCAAAGGCAATCTTGACATCATCAATCAGATTTTCAACACTG
>JAQVZR010000115.1 GCA_028708105.1 Desulfoplanes sp.
GCACATTCCAGACTCTCGGTCTTCTGGTGGCGGAAACGGGTACTCTGACTTTACTTGAGCCGGTACGAAAACTCTCTTATGAAAAATGGGCGTTGACGGCACCATTTTCACTGCTGGAAGCCGAAACAAAAAACGATCCCGCGGATTGCATTGCACTCTACCAGAGTGCATCCATGCGACATCAGTTGGGCCTTGACCGGAATCGCCCCGGCGAGCGTACCCCATATCTGGCGAAAGCGACGGATTTTCCTCTAAAGCAAAAGTGGGACCAGTGAAAGAATCAGAAACCAGGATGGAACGTCGTGTTGCTCGACACCGGCTGTTGCGTCGTTTTGCGGGTGCGATGCTGCTATTAACCGGAATTGTCATGTGTCTGGCTTGTTATACCGCTCGGACGGAGTTTTCGACTAATCTTCCGCCATTTCTACCTCCTGCCGGACGCGAGTTGCAGCCTGAGGCAATAAATTTCCGGATGGCGGCTTTCGGCGATTTCGGGGCCAAAGTCGACTCAATGGAAGCAGTAGTTCGATCCTTCAGCGGCAATGCGGATTTTGCAATCTGTACCGGTGACATGATGAAGTTCGCCCTGGAAGCCGAATACGGTCATGTGGTTTCGGAATTACGCGAGGAAATGAAGTGCCCCTTCTGGGCCATGCCTGGGAACCATGATCTCGGACTTCTGAATTCCCTGAAAACCTGGCACCGGTTTTTCGGCCAGGATTTTTATTACTGGAGCTATGGGGACACCTTGTTCATTGCCTTGAACACAGCGACCAGGAAGCTGCCGGAAGAGCAGCGGGTGTTTCTCAAACAAACCCTTTCCAGCCAAAGGGAACGTTATCGTCGTTGCGTCATTTTCTGCCATGTCCCTCCTGTGGACCTGAGTCCGAAAGCTTCCCATTGCCTGCCGGCGGATGAAGCAGAAGCCTTTCGGGAAATTATTTCCGGATACAAAATTGATCTGATTGTCTCCGGGCATATCCATCAGTATATGGAAGGCTCCTTTGATGGCATTCGACTGGTCCATCTGCCATCCAGTGGCCAAGTCATCCGGGATCCCGACAACCGCATGTTTGGCTATGCGACATTCGACTTCAAAGCGGATGGTACTATCCAGGTCAAACAAGTTGATGTCACCGCCGAGACCGGGCGTGAACGGTTGGAATTTTTTGTCAGTACTGTTTTAGGCAATAAATCGAGCATTTTTTGGGCAGGTCTTGCCTTGATTGTTATCGGGAGTATACTGTTGAACCAGAAAAACATTGCAACTGCCCGGATAGCTCGAACAGGCTTTTGCCCAAGCCCCATTAATCCCGATGAATTACAACCTGTATTGCTTCATTCCGGCAAAAAAACGGGGATCAGCCATCTTTGGCACGCCACATGCTATACCGGCAGTGGTCTGAAAGCTGTGGTTGGAGAGACAGCGTTTCGTCATGAATTACTGGCGGGCTGTCTGCTTGTTCCCGCAGCATGGTTGTTTCCGTTTCCCGTATGGCAGGCACTTATTCTTTGCCTGCTCTGGGCAGGTGTTTTGGTTATTGAAATTCTGAACACTGCCGTGGAGGCGGTCGTAGACTTGGTATCGCCTGAATATAATCCCCTGGCCAAAAAGGCCAAAGATCTGGGCAGCGCAGCGGTCGGCTTGTGCCTTGCCATAAATGGAATCGCCTGGGTATTGGCTATCTGGCAACTGCTTGTTTCCCGTTGACAGAAAGGAATTTTGCTGCGGAGCTGGTGTTTTTAATATTCAACTGCTGAAAGGAGGTTCCCGATGTGAATACATAACGCATTTAATCCGTGCTGACCAAATTGATACGATCTTTTCACCCACCGAAAAAAGAAAAAATCATGAGAACACAAATGTTTCATCATTGGCGACAAATTTGGCTTGCGGCAATAACCATTCTGTCACTGACGGGTACGCTCACAGTCTGGGCTAGGGATACGACAGTCAAACTGCCCGATAACGTTCTGGCGGTAATCAATGCCAGATATCCAGAATGCGTTATCAAAAAGGTGGAAATGGAGAATGAACGAAAAATTCGTTTCTTTGTAGTGACGCTCAGCTTGCCCGGGCGCGTAATCGAAGTCGAAATCGCTGGCTCCGGCAACATCATCGAAACAGAGGAGAAAGTTGCTCTTGAAGCAGTTCCGGCGGCGATCGGAACTGTAATATCCAAATTGGCCGAAAGTGGTAACCAGGTTGTAAAAATAGAAAAACACGAAATATTGTCTGTTCCACGCCTGGAAGCCTTTCGAGAGCTGTCTAAGCCAATTCTTTTCTATGATCTCAAAACCCGTGATCGCAACGGGAAACGGCGATCAGTCCTGTTTGAGCAGGATGCAACCCAAGTCATCCGCAAAGGCCAGGCGGCCGACGATGATGATGACGACGACAATGACGATGACGATGACGATGACGATGACGATGACAATGATGATGACGATGACGATGACGATGACAATGATGACGATTAAGAAAAAATGAAGGATAGAGCATGCCAGCGAGGGAGCATCCATGTAGGGCTGATAACCTGACCGAAAACAAAAAATCGCATAGACTGACACCTTGGAACGGAGCTCTGTACTCCCGCGTCGTTCTGCCCCTCGGGCTTCTGCTGCTGGTTTTGGTGGCGGGGGAATGGATACCCTTTGATCTATGGGTGCAGGACTGTCTGTATGACTGGGACTCACAGCAGTGGCTGGTTAAATTCGATAAACACAGCCCTTTGGGGCTTACTTTCTACGTGATCCCCAAGTTTCTGCTGGGATTTTTTGCCGGTTCGCTGCTTCTGCTCACCATCAGCCAGCGCTGGGGCCGGCTAACCTGCCCCTGGAACCGGCTCCGCCTCGTTTACGTATTGCTTTGCCTGGCCCTGATTCCTTCTCTGGTAGCCATCCTCAAAGCCCATACTGGCGTGGCCTATCCACGCAAGATTGACCGGTACGGCGGTGGCAGCATTCCCTATCGGACCGTCTGGCAGTCAATACCACGTCATGTCGGGGAAAAACGCTATAAGGGCTGGCCAGCCGGACACGCCTCCGGGGGCTATGCTTTGTTCGGCTTGGCTTTTGCCCCTTTGAGCCGGTCAGGACGTCGGCGTGGCCTGATGATTGCCTTAGCCGCCGGCTCACTGATGGGTACTTACCAAATGCTGGCCGGCAACCATTATCTCTCGCACACCATCGTCACGATGTTGCTGGCATGGCTGGTGGCGGGGCTGCTGGCCATCTTCTTCCCCTGGACACCAACCGATGATATTGCCGGAGCGCCTTGGAAGGCTTAGGAAACGCGATGCGTTCCAGGCGTTGCCGGCCTTTCGTGGTGGGCTGGTGGTTGTCCGGTTGTCGGCGATGCGATAGGAAAGTCAATTCGGAAAGTGGTTCCATTTCCCGGGGTGCTCTCCACCTCAATGGTACCTCCATAGGCGATGACAATGGCCCTGACCAGACTCAGGCCAAGACCGTTGCCGGGTGTGGAACGGCTGCCGTCGCCACGGTAAAAACGTTTAAAGATTTTTTCTTTGTCCTGCGGTTGAATTCCGCTTCCTGTATCAGACACTATCAAAGACAGTCTTCCGGTCTCTTCCGTTATGCGGATTTCCACCCGGCCTCCGGGCGGGGTGAACTTGATGGCGTTGTCAACCAGATTGCCGAGCATCCGCTGCATGGCCGTTCGGTTGGCTTTCAAAAAACTCTTTTTTTGATCGGAAGAGAATTTAAGGGTGATGCCCTGTGCCTCTGCCGTTGGCAGAAAAATGTCGATCGTTTGCTGTGCCACTTCCAACAGGTCCAACTCTTCTTGACTGGTAGGGAAAAGGCCTGCCTCGGTTTGGGAGATGATTAATGTGGTGTTAATGATGGATAGAAGATGATCACAGCCCTCCAGCACCTGGATGGGAAGATTTGAGCAATCGCCACTGGTCAAGGCAAGTTCGGCTCTCCCTCGCAAGGCAGTTAATGGTGTCCGAAGGTCATGGGCAATATCGTCGGAAACGGTTTTGAGTTCCCGCAACAGTTTTTCGGTTTGGTCGACCATGTCATTGAAAACGGCTACCAGGTCGTTGATCTCCCGTCCCTCACGACCCATTTCTACCCTTTGGCTAAAGTCTCCGTCCGCAATATGCGCCGCTGTTTTTTTGACTCGGTTAAGACCTTTCAAAAACATGCCGGACAGCAACAAGCTGCCGGCAAGGCTGATCACCATCATGAAAGCCATGATGATGCCTAAAATACTCGCCAGGTACGCCAGGTTGCGTTCCGCTTTCTCCAGACTGCCGGCGATCACCAGAAGGTTGCCGTCATAGAAACGCTTGTAGAGAGCCATAACCGAATGCTCCCCATGGTGGTGACGTATCAACCAAGTTTTGTCAGTCTGAGGACGAACCGGTTTGGTCAGAAAACGCAGATCGTCGGGATCCTGTCTGGAATGAGCCAGAATCCTTCCTTCGGATGATAGCAAAAGAAAAAATAACTGCTGGTCGTCTTCGCCATAGGACTCCTCATTGAATTCTTCATGCATGCTGGCGATCCGCTCCGGCAAACTCGCAGTAAGCTCACGTTTTTCGATGCGGCTGGGGGTGATCATGAACTCGAAAAGCATCCCACCGATATTGGCAATGGCCGTGATGGCATCCTCACCTGTTTGACTTAAGCTGTGGCAGGCGAAAACAACAGTCGCATCCGGGCTGTTCCGCTGTATGGCGGTTGCCGCAAAATCAGGGATGCTGACCGTCTGAGTCTGAATGACCACTGCACCTGGTATCTCCTCGTCACCCGTCAGATATTCGTATTCGAACTCATTGCTGAAAATCGTGATTTTTTCTTTCATTTCATCCAGAAAATAATTTCGCTGAAAAAAATAGATTCCGGTGAGGCTAAGGAGAAATGCCACCAGGATAAGGGCAACATTGATGACGCACATTTTTGCCCGAACCGTATTGAATAAGGTAGCCATTTTATTCCAGGACATATCCGAATCCCCGTACCGTTTTGAGCAATTTTCGTTCAAAATCCTTGTCCAGTTTTTCCCTGAGGCGGCATACCTGTGCCTCGACCACGTTGGTTTGGGGGTCGAAACCGTATTCCCAGACATGTTCCAAAATGGTGGTTTTGGAGACTATTCTTCCTTTGTTCCGCAGCAGATATTCCAGCAATTTGAATTCCAGGGGAGCTAGGTCCAGTTTTTTCCCTCCCCGTGTGACGCGGTGTCCGAAAAGGTCAAGCTCGAGGTCTTCCAGGCGCAGCACCGACAGCTCACTCTCACCGCCTGCCCGACGCAGCAGGGCATAGATCCGCGCCTGCAGTTCGGAGAAGGAAAACGGCTTGGCCAAGTAGTCATCCGCGCCGGTTTCCAGCCCCTTGACTTTGCTTTCAACAGAATCCCGGGCGCTGAGTACGATGATTGGAGTCTTGATTTTGGCCCGCCGGATTTCCTCGATGACCGCCAGTCCGTCGAGTTTCGGTAGCATGATGTCGATAACCGCAATATCAAACGGCTCAGTACGGGCTTTGAACAGGCCATCCAGACCATCCGAACTGTGGAGCACCTGAAAACCCGACTGTTGCAATCCCTGGATAATGAAATCAGCGCACTGGCTGTTGTCTTCGATCAAAAGTACTTTCATTTGCGTTTATACTCCTTTCATTTTGAGGCTGGATTGAAAATTGAGCTGACACTTTTTCGCCATCTGCACCAGCCTAATCCGCACTGGTGTGGTATAGTCATCTAGCAGCGGCTTGAAGTCCCAGCCCAACGCTTGCTTGTCCGGTACATTCCACCCGAATTGGTTGGCAATCATCCGGCAGACCATGTCAGATTTGGGTGGCCGTTCAACCATGTTGTACTGTTGGTCAAGACGGCGGTAAATAGCTTCGCAGTTCCTGCTGGGGGATTGCCTTCCGTTCCAGCAGCTCTTGTGCAATATTGTCACGGGTCGCATCAAAATGAGCCACCTGTGGGTCGCATCAAAATGAGCCACTTCCCTAAGTTAATGCCTGGTTATATTTTTACAACAACCAAAGTCATAACTCATCGTTGGTAAAATAGTTGCATGCCTGTGTTTGGTTCTGTTTCCAACCTCCTTTCGACGTATCGTTGTTTTTTTGTCAAACTGAGCCGCCCCGTGGGTCGCTTGTGGCTCAGTTTGACGGCCGTTATTGACAAAACAGGACAAGATTGCGATTCGCAAACTGAGCCACTTCGCCCCGTGGGTCGCATGGCCTGCC
>JAQVZR010000116.1 GCA_028708105.1 Desulfoplanes sp.
ACAATACCCTCGGGGACCAACTTATGTGAATCCCTATGGTCCTGAAAATATCTGTCGCTGCTCCCCTCGCGCATAGCATCAATAGAACCCATACCGCGATAGATTTTATACCGACGCCCCTGATACAAGATGGCCTCTCCCGGGCTTTCATCGGTTCCTGCAAACAGACTGCCCATCATCACGGAATCAGCACCCGCAGCTATGGCCTTGACCAAATCACCGGAAAACTTGATCCCGCCATCGGCAATAACACATTTTCCCAGCTCATGGCAGACCTTAACAGCATCCATGATAGCCGTGATCTGGGGAACGCCCACTCCGGATACCATGCGCGTGGTACAAATAGAACCAGGACCGATACCCACTTTAACAGTATCCACTCCGGCATCAATCAATGCCTTGGCACCATCGCCGGTGGCGATATTCCCTCCTACAAGCTGACACTGGGGATATCTTTTTTTGATGGCATCAACAGATTTCAAAATATTGGCTGAATGGCCATGGGCAGAATCAAGAATCAGAACGTCCACGCCTGCCTCCACAAGGGCAGCAGTACGATCATCCCGATCGCCGCCAACACCGATGGCCGCACCAACCCGCAAACGCCCAAACGTATCTTTGCAGGCCTGAGGATATTTACGAACCTTTTCAATATCCTTAATGGTCAAAAGCCCCTGGAGTTTGTTTTGGTCATCAACCACCAGGAGTTTTTCAATCCTGTTCTTGTGCAACAGACGTTTGGCCTCCTCCTGCTTGATCCCTACAGGAACCGTGATCAGATTTTTACTGGTCATGACTTCCTTCACTCTGCTGGACATATCAGTCACAAAGCGGACATCTCTATTGGTTATAATCCCCACAAGCAGACCGTCTTTCACCACTGGCAAACCGGAAATACGATACTCTGTCATGAGCTCAAGAACGCGCCCGACAGCATCTTCCGGATGAACCACAATAGGGTCCACAATCATCCCACTTTCGGACTTCTTGACCTTTTCCACTTCAAGCCGTTGCCGCTCAATGCTCATATTCTTGTGAACGACTCCCAGTCCTCCGGACCGTGCGAGAGAGATGGCCATGCGTGATTCGGTAACGGTATCCATGGCAGCGCTAATCAACGGGATGTTGAGTCTGAGTGAGGGGGTCAACTGTGTGCCCAGGGCTACTTCATCAGGCAACACTTCAGAATAATTGGGTATCAACAAGACGTCATCAAACGTCAGTCCTGTTCCAACTATCTTTTCCATACGTCTTTCTCCATCGGCTTGAGTATATTATGAAAAACCTCTGGGCGTTCGGATTTAAAAAAATATTCAAATCCACCAGAGGTTTAAATACAAACTACGAGGTCCCGGGCCTGCCAGGGACTATAATCCAAGGTAGGCCCGCCTCACATCTTCATTTTTCATGAGATTTTCAGCGGAATCCGTCAAACTGATATGCCCATTTTCCATCACGTACCCTCTATGTGCTACTTTAAGAGCCTGGTTGGCATTCTGTTCCACCAGAAAAACAGTTGTATTGTTCTCTGCGTTGATCTTTTCAATAATTTCAAAAATCTGTTTGATAATCAGAGGGGCCAGACCAAGAGAGGGTTCGTCGAGCAGCAGAAGTTTAGGACGAGCCATAAGTGCCCTGGACATGGCCAGCATCTGCTGTTCTCCGCCACTGAGTGTCCCGCCTGCCTGCGTTTTTCTTTGGGCAAGAATGGGAAAAAGATCAAAAATATATTCTAAATCGTGTTTAATTCCATTCTTATCCTTACGCAGATAGGCCCCCATATCCAAATTTTCCATAACCGTCATATAAGGAAAAATAAGACGCCCTTCAGGAACCTGACATATGCCGAGAGGAACAATTTTATCAGGAGAGAGGTGATGAATAGGCTGATTTCTGAACAGAATTTCTCCTGTTCGAGGAGGAACTACGCCACATACAGACATGAGTGTCGTGGTCTTGCCCGCCCCGTTGGCGCCAATAAGAGTAATAATTTCACCTTCGGCAATTTCGATGCTGACATTATGCAGAGCTTGAATATTTCCATAAAAAGTGTCTATATTTCGAATGCTAAGCATCGTGTTCCTCCCCGAGATAGGCCTTGATCACAGCAGGATTCTTGCTCACTTCTTCGGGGGTACCGGCAGCTATTCCCTGTCCGTATTCCACAACATAGATACGATCCGAAAGCCGCATTACGACCTTCATATCATGCTCAATAAGCAAAACCGCGATTTTCTCCTGTTCCCGGATACGCAGTACCAATTCGCCCAGCTCGGCTGTTTCCTGTGGATTCATCCCAGCTGCAGGCTCGTCAAGAAGCAGAATAAAAGGGTCCGTTGCCATGGACCGTGCGATCTCCAGACGACGTTGAGCACCATAAGGCAGGTTTTTGGCCAATTCATCGGCAAACATCTGCAAGCCGACCTTTTCCAGCAGTTCATAGCTTCTGTCAACCGACTCCTGTTCCTCCCGACGAGTCCGGGAGTTGCGCATCACTGCGCCAAGAATGCCGGAGTGAGTCCGGCAATGTCTGCCGACAATAACATTTTCGAGCACAGTCATCGTCGGGAAAAGCCGGATATTCTGGAATGTCCGGGCCATTCCGTGGCGGGTAACCAGGTTAGGTTTCATTCCGTTAATGCGTCGGCGTTTATCCCCGCGAGCGGAAATATAGATATCACCATGGGTCGGGGTATAGATGCCGGTGATGCAATTAAAAAACGTTGTCTTGCCCGCCCTGTTAGGACCGATCAAGGCAACGATTTCTCCTGATTTGACAGACAAATCAACGCCGTTAAGCGCTCGGAGCCCGCCGAAATCCATGGTCAGATTGGAAACGTCCAGTAGTGGATAGGATAGTTTACTCATGCTCGTCTGTTGGTTTTGGGATTACAGATCAAAAAAGCTGCGTACACAAAGATTATGCATCAGAAGAACGTTTATAGGCATCTTTCTTCCGAATATTGGAAATCAACCCCTGGGGACGAAAGACCATCATCAGAACCATGGATGCTCCAAAAATAAGCATCCTGTATTCCGAAAAAGCACGCAAATACTCAGGTAGTAAAACCAGGATAAACGCGGCCAGCATGACGCCAACGATGGACCCCATACCACCTAAAACAACAATGGAAAGGATGATGGCTGATTCCATGAAAGTAAAACTGGCAGGGTTGATAAAGGTAGTTTTGGCTGCAAAAATAACTCCGACAGCACCGGCCCAGGTAGCACCAAGGGCAAAAGCAGTCAGTTTTGTTTTTGTACGGTCTATACCCATAGCCTGGCAGGCGATTTCATCTTCTCGAAGGGCCATCCAGGCCCGCCCGATACGAGAATGTTGCAATCTGTTGACAACAAAGATGGTAAACAGAACCATCGCCACCATAAGATAGTAGAGATATTGCGTAGCCGAATGCATATCAAACGCCATTCCAAAAAAGCCAGGACGGGGAATATTGGAGATACCGCTGGGACCGAATGAAAATTCATTCCAGTTTTCGAGGACCAGGCGAATAATCTCACCAAACCCGAGGGTCACGATAGCGAGGTAATCTCCCCGGAGTCTTAGAACGGGGAACCCGAGCATAATACCGAACAATGCCCCTAACCCAGCCCCTATGGGCAAAACGGTCCAGAAACCCAAACCAAAATGATAATTCAACAAGGCATAGGCATAGGCACCCACGGCATAAAAGGCCACATACCCCAGATCAAGCAGCCCAGCCAGACCAACAACAATATTCAAGCCAAGGCCCAGTACAACATAAATCAGGGCGGTGACCATAATATTGACCTGATAGGTATCCATGATAAGAGGGAAAATGACTGCGCCCACAAGAACAATGGCGATGACGGGTCGATACATCTTGGGATCAGTGAGAATCCGCTGGGTAAAACGTTCTTTGACCGTTGCGGCGGGAGCATCCACAGCGCTCCCCGCAGCTTTGCGCTCAAGCAGGAATCGCCAGACATAGGAAAATAAAAAAGCCCCCACGCCCACGTAGACCATGTTCATCCAACGCCATTGAACGGTTTTTTCAATGGTGTCCACACGGATAACCATCAGCGGAAAGGTGAGGAACATGAACCAGATAGAAACGAGTAGAGATTTTTTAATACCAAACATAAATCTTCCTTCAGAATTATACCTTGTGCCACATTATACTTTTTGGGTCGTAGATCGTCCAAGAATGCCTGCAGGCCTAAAGATGAGGATCAGCACCAAAAGACAGAAAGCGAACACGTCCTCATAGTCACTTGAGATATAGCCGGTTGCAAAACTTTCAGTCCATCCGAGGATCAGACTTCCGAGTACTGCGCCGGGGATACTGCCGATTCCCCCGAGCACTGCGGCGGTAAAGGCCTTGAGCCCGGCAATGAAACCAATATAAAAATTAATCTGGCCAATATGCGTCGCGATCAGCACACCACCCACCGCAGCCAGTCCCGATCCGATAATAAAAGTCATGGAGATAACGTGGTCAACATTGACCCCGGTCAACATGGCCATTTTTTTATTCTGTGCAGTGGCCCGCATGGCCTTGCCAATTTTTGTAAATTTGATGAGCACCGTCAGCGCAATCATGACCAAAACAGTCGTTAAGATAATGACTAATTCGGAAGAACCCAAGTAGTCGATATAGGGCTCCATGAAATCAAATTCCGGGATAAGAGCCGGGAAAGGCAAAAAATCTGAAGTCTGTGCCAACAGTACATAATTCTGCAGGAAAATAGACATCCCGATTGCGCTAATAAGCGGTGCCAGACGTGATGCGCCGCGAAGAGGCTTGTAGGCGATCTTCTCAATGGTATATCCGTAGGCGGAGGAATAAAGCACTGCAATCACCATCGCTAAAACGAGGAGTGATGCACCGCTGAAACCCATCAGGGAAAATACTCCGGCCACAATAAGACCCGTAAACGCACCAATCATATACACTTCACCATGAGCAAAATTGATCAGTTCAATAATGCCGTAGACCATGGTGTAGCCCAGAGCTATCAGGGCATAAATACTTCCCCTGGTCAGCCCACCGAAAAAAAGTTCCCAAAAATAATCCATAATTACCGGTCGCGTTCGGTTGATAATGCCGGACCCAGACGCTGGAGCGGGGAGTCTGAGCCTCAAAGCTAAAAAAGGCGGAACTGCAAATACGGGGCGAACAAATGTCCGCCCCGTACGTTACGTCAGTAGTACCCGGCCAGGAATTACTTCAATTCCACAAAAACACCGTCTTTGACCTGGTACACAGAAAAGCCGACGCCCTCAGCATCGCCGCGAGAATCAAATTTGATTTTCCCGATGGGCGTATCGACAAAGGAGGTCTGCAGAGCTTTCTTGACCGCATCATAATCGGTTGACCCTGCGACTTCAATGGCATTGAGCAGAGCCTCGGTAGCGGCATAGGCCTGAGGGAAAAACGCCCCGGGATCACTGCCGAATTCAGCTTTGTGCTCATTGACAGCCTCAATATACAAAGGATTTTTGGAAACATCCTTATTTCCGGTAGCGTAAACGCCTTCGGCATATTTACCTGCTACTTTAATAAAGGTGTCATCTTTGACACCGTCTTCAGACAAAAAGGGGCTCTTAATTCTTTTTTTGCGCATAGTGCTGACAATTTTGGAGGCTTCAGGATGATACCCTCCAAAAACAACGGCATCAGGTTTGGAACGCTTGAGTTTCTGCACCACAGCAGAATAGTCGACGGCACCGGGGGTGACGCCTTCAAAAAGCACCACTTCGCCCTTGCCACTTTCCTCGACGAACTGTTTGACAAATGAGGCAAACCCCTTGCCGTAATCACCCTTGTCATGAATAATAGCAATTTTTTTGGCGCCAAGGACGTTCAAAACAAAATCGGTCTCAACACGTGCCTGAGCATCATCAGAAGCGATGGTCCGGAAGAAATTGGGGTAATCACCACTTTGCGTTAAAGGAGGATTGGTTGCTGACGGTGAAATACAGACAATTTTTGCATCCTTGTAGATACCCATCGCAGCCTTGGTTGCGCCGCTGCAGATATGCCCCATAACAACATCGACCTTGTCTGAAATCAACTTGGTCGCCGCATTCGTAGCCAGCTCGGGCTTGCACTGGTCATCCTGAGCGATAAGCACCACTTGTTTACCCAATACGCCGCCGTTGGCGTTATATTTTTTGACAACCAATTTAGCGGCATTCAAACTGGGCAGGCCATAGGATGCCAGATCGCCACTGTGGGCACCAG
>JAQVZR010000117.1 GCA_028708105.1 Desulfoplanes sp.
TGAGCCCTGGTTCGGAGAACTTTCCCATGCGGCCTCCATCCCTGCAGGCCCTCTTCCTTTCCATAGGCATTCTGTTTTGGAACATACCTGCGCAGTCATGGATCGACTGGCAGGCAGCGATCCTTTGTATGTCTGGATGGGATTTTGCCATGATCTGGGCAAGGTTTTGACTGATCCTGGTGCATGGCCTCATCACTATGGGCATGAACACCGGGGAGAGATGCTTGCACTGCAGCTTGGGGCCCGATTGCGGTTGCCGAAAAAAGTGATCATTGCCGGGGCGGTTGCCGCCAGGTGGCATATGACTGCTGCGAGATATCACGCATTGCGTCCTGGAACTCGGGTGGATTTTTTGACCCAGGTGGGATCATGGGAACTGCTTGCAGGAATATGTGCGCTGGTCGTGGCGGACGGGGGAGACGAAGTCAGATTGCAGATTTTACATGATTGGGAACAGATCCAGCACGTGCATCTTCCTGAAAAATGGCAGGGACTGGGTGCACGGTCCGGAGAGCATCTGCGTATGCTCAGGGCCCAGGCCCTGGCGGAATCAGCACGCGGATGAGCATTTCGGGCATGCTATTTTTTCAGATGCTCCTGTGCCCGGAGAGCGTGTCTTGAGGTGCTTTTTGTAACTAACGTATCACGTTGTGCGCTTCGCGTGTTTTAGCTGGTCCTGCAAAAATGTTTCGGCTTCCTCTCTATACAGGGGTTTACTGAGATAGAATCCTTGCACCTTTTCGCAGCCCATCTCCTTGAGAATTGCGAACTGTTCCTCTGTTTCAACCCCTTCGCCAATGACGTCTTTACCCATAGAGTGGGCCAGAGCCAGAATTGCTTGCATTATGGCCCTGCTTTTGGGATTTATCTGCAGATCTATGATAAAAGAGCGGTCGACCTTGAGAGTATCCACCGGAAGTTTTTGCAGATAGGAAAGAGACGAATATCCCGTTCCAAAATCATCCACCGCCAGATAGACCCCAAGTTTTTTAAGCCTGTCGAGGACCATGCGTGAGGTGTGTGGGTGCTCCATAAAGATTGATTCCGTGATCTCGAGTTTCAGCATTGGCCCGGAGATGCCATGCTTTTTCATGGCTTGATCAACCTGATCGACAATATGGGGATGCGCCAACTGTTTTGCGGAAAGATTAACCGTCATGACCAGCGGAGGTTCTGGGGCGTAGGCTTGCTGCCATCTGCTCAGGGTCGAGCATGCTGTGTCCAGAATATGTAGTCCCAACGTCTGGATAAGTCCTGTTTCTTCGGCCAGGGGGATGAATACGTCGGGACCGATGATACCTTTTTCTGGATGACGCCATCGGGCCAAGGCTTCAAATCCGTAAATATAGAGGGGATCAATGGAAAAAATAGGCTGGTAGGCGACCTTGATCTGATCTTGTTTCAGCGCCTCCCGGAGATCATTTTCCAGCCGTACTAGTTCCACGGCCTGGCGATGCATGTTTTTGTTAAAGACCCGGAATCGTCCAGGGCCAAGGCTTTTGGCTTCATACATGGCAATATCGGCATCGCGGAGGAGAGTATCGGGCTGGGTGTAATGAACGGTACTTATGACCATGCCAATGCTCGCGTTGGTATGCACCAGCTTGCCTTCAATGGAGAAGGGCTCTTGGGCTGCTGTGAGGATGCGTTTAGCAATGTTGATAATATCGCGGGGATTGTGGAAATCTTCCGTGAGCACGGCAAATTCATCCCCGCCGATGCGTGCGATGGTATCAACGCCCCGGAGAAGCGGAAGAACACGGCTGGAAAGCTGGGTCAACAATTTATCGCCTGTGATATGCCCCATGCTGTCGTTTATTTTTTTGAAACGGTCCAGATCAATCATCATCACCGCGAAATTGTAATTGCTGTTTCTTTGGGATCTTTTGATGCTCAGTTCTAGCCGGTCAATGAACAATGCCCTGTTGGGAAGATTGGTCAGGGGATCATGCATGGCATAGAAGGACATCTGATCTTCATTGTTTTTGCGATCAAGTGCCAGGGCAAGCTGTTCAGCAACAGCAAAGAGAAAATCCAGGTCTTTTTCCGTAAAACGGTTGACATCGTGATAGTCCTGAACACAGAGCACTCCGCGTGTGGTGCTGCCGATTATAATGGGTACGCCCATCCATACTGCGGGTTTGGGACCTTTGCAGTCACGCATTAGCGGGGTATCCCGTGTCACAAGGAGAGGTTTTTCGTTATGCAGGACCCATGAAGTGAGGCTTGGCTGTTCAAGGGTACTCTCCTTATGGATGTTGTCATAACACCTCCCGTCATCTAATTCGTCTACAAAATACGGGAAGGTGATCGTGCCCCGATCTTCGTTCCACAAGGCGATAAAAAAATTTTTTGCCCCGATGAGTTCTTCGAGGATAACATGAATTTCTTTGAACAGATATGCGGTTTTGTGCACCCTGTTGGATGTTGTGGAAATCCGCAGCAGGGCTTCGAGTATGAGTTCGTTTTGTTTGCGCTCTGTGATATCATGGTGCGATCCGGCCATCCTGTAGAGCATGCCCTCCTCGTCCCATAAGCCTATTCCCCGCCCGGCAATCCATCTGTATGCGCCGTTTTTTGCCCTGATTCTGTACTCGATTTTAAAGCTGGGCGTAGCAGGAGACAGGTTTCGGTTTGCTTTCATGACTAGATCGTAATCGTCGGGATGGATGCGCTGTTTCCAGGATGCAATGTCATTGGGAAATTCATTGTCTTCAAAGCCGATGATCCTTTTCCATCGGGGTGAGAAATAGACAGTATCTGTCCGCTTGTCCCAATCCCATATTCCTGTATAATTTCCTTCAACGGCTAGTAAAAAACGCTCTTTTGCATGTTGCAGGGTCTTTTCCGTCTTTTTATACAGGCTGATGTCGCGGATATTTTCAATGGTCCCGATGATATGTTTCTGGGCATCATAGAGCCGTGAGGCTGTAAACCAGACATGCGCCCCCCTGCCATCGTAAAATTCTGGGACAAATTTTTCTGCGCTTAGGCAACCATTTTCTCTTTGGAAGGACGGGTAAGCCTGCGCTATCTCGTGGTCCTCGCGGTCAAGATAATCGGCCAGCAAAAGTCGGGGGTGTCCAAAGAATATTTCCGCGAAGTTGTTGCGGCCCATAACACCTTCTTTGGGTATGCCGGTCATTTTTTCAAGGGCCTTGTTCCAGGTCATGATATTATTATTGGTGTCAACGATAAAGGTGGCATCGGGTAAGAGATTTATGATACTGGATAATTGTTCTCTTGAAAGGATGAGGCGACGTGTGGATAGGGCATTTATGAAAATGAAAATGCCGGTGAGTGTCAGAAGTGCCGTGATAAGGAGAAGAATATATCGCTGTGGCCAGATGGTTCTGAGGTATGCATGGATGGTCTGGTCAGGTGCAGACATGGCGACGATGATTTTGTGTCCTGATTGATCAAGAGGAGCCGTGTGCCAGGCCACAAGTTTACGCTGTACGGTGTCTCCGCGCTCGAGAGTGAAGGTATAGCTTCCTGTTCCTTCGGGTTCCGTGAGCATCCGTCTATCGATATCCTCAAGTTCCGAATAGTCTGCGTGCATAGAGTCAAAGACATTGCGCCCGATGATTCCCTGCTCATGATCAAAGAGGATTGTTCCGTTTTCGGAGAGGAGGTAGGCTGCGGCAAATTTTTCAGAATGCATGGGTGCGATGTACTGGTCAACGAAGGGCTGCATACCCACATACAGAGCGAGGAGGCACCGTAACGTGTGTTTCTCCCGGAAGGGAATGAAAATTTGAGCAAGAGGTTTGTGCTGGAAAATAAAGAAAGAAATCTCATAGGGAAGGGACGATGACGACAGAAATTTTGGCCAGATTTTTTGTATTTGTTGTGAGGAGGTCTGGTGTATGGAGGAGGTAAGCACTTTTTTTTGAGAAAAAAGGATTTGGTCCTTATCGGATGAAAAAGACATTGCTGCAAAAATAATGTCGGGGAAGGCCTGGGCTATCTCTTGGAACCGTGTAGGAAACAAAGAATCGTGCCGCTCGTTGTGAGCGAGAGCCAGAATCGGTTTTCGGATCAATAAAGGAAACGTTTTGGTATAGGTGTCAAGTTCGCTTTGTAATGACTCCGTTGCCAGATACGTTTGCAATGCTTGCTGGTCATTGAACAGATTTTCCTGGGACTGAACCGCATGCGTGTCGAAAATATACCCTACGAGGGTCAGTATCCCCAGGCAGAGGGCAGACAGAAATGTTGTCCAGATCAATGCCTTTGTGCCGTTCTTATGGGAAAAAGGAATCATGTCCGTTGCCTGATTATTTCATGCATAGAGATTTGTGAAATTTGTGGGCGTTGCTTGTTGATATCTTGGTTGAAAAAATTGGGAATAGAAAAAAACGCATACATGATGGGCTGACAATTGTCATTATAGTTTTTATTCTTGCCGTCCCCGGCAGAGAAAGACGCTGGCTTTATGGTCTGTCATTTCCCATGCATGGGATACTGCTTTTTAGAGGAAACAATAAAAAAAGAAAATTATCAAAAGCACCTCCGTTCCCCCACTATGCTTTTGTCTAACATTGGTATATATCTCATTATATATTGATTTCGTCTAACAAGGTAGGGAAGCATGCGTGTTTTTTTGTTGGGACTTTTCTTTGGTATGTTGGGACTTTGCATGAGCTACGGTCTGCCCGATGCAGTTTTTGCCGGGGACTATATCGGGTCGAAATCATGTGCTGAGTGTCATGAAAAAGAGTATGCTACTTTTATCAAGTACTCGAAAAAGGCTCATTCGTGGAAGGGGATAAGCAAAATGTTGCCAAAGCTGGAAGCGGATGAGCAGCAGTCATGTTATACGTGTCATACTACCGGATATAAACAAGGGGGGTTTGTTTCTTATGCACAGACTCCTGATTTTGCAGATGTGGGGTGCGAAACCTGCCATGGCCCAGGCCAAAAACATGCGGAGAGAGAGGGTGATCCTTCATTGATTCAACGAGTGCCTACAGTGTCCTCATGTACCCGATGCCATAATTCTCAGCGGGTTAAGGATTTCAACTACAAACCGCTGTTGCACAGCGGTGCACATTGAAAGGGGGGCGCATGAATATTTTTAAAAGATCTCTCAATGCGAAAATCGTCCTTCTCGTTTCCTGTCTATCAGTGCTGAGTTTTACGGTTATCGTCGGATTGGCCATTTATTGGCAGTATACCAGCATGATTGAACAGCTTAGCGACAGCTTGACCCGTTCCTCGGAACTGATCACGCATACGATTGAACGGCCCATGATTATCGGTGACGATGATGCTACGCGCAGTGAAATTGAAGGCATGGCCAAAAAGTTTCCCGATACGGGGTTATTTTTAACTGATTTCCGTGGCAACGTAACGTACAGCACTGATGCGAAAGCGGTCAGGCAGAATTTTTCAACATATTATGGTGATGCGGGAGTGGCAGATTTTGCCCTTCGGGGAATTACGTCCCAGACCGCGGACAATACGTTGATTGCCGTGAAGGGCCAAAATGTATTTATCCGGACCACCTCGGTTATGAATGCTCCGTCTTGTTATCATTGTCATGGAGCGTCCAAAAAAATTCTGGGGGCCATGGTTTTTGTCCAGGATGTGAGCGGACGGATAGGAATGATTACTAATCATATGATAAACATTGTTCTGGTCTGCGTGCTTGGTCTCATTTTGCTGGTTGGGCTGCTGACCTGGTTTATTCATTATGGGGTGATCAAACGGATTGCGGCTATTGTATCTGTTTCAGATAAGGTGGCAGATGGTGATTTTTCTGCCCAGTTTACCGATGCGTCCCAAGACGAACTGGGAGTTTTAGCGAATAATCTTGGAAGAATGGTCGGGGTGCTCAAAGAACAGCTTGGATTTTCCAAGGGAATTCTTGATGGTATGAGTATATCTTGTTATGTCGTTGACACCCATGAAAACATTTCTTTTGTCAATGCGCACACGCTGGAATTGCTGGGCTTTGAAGGTCAGCCCGGAGATTATACGGGTACCTCCGTCGCAGAATTTTTGTACGAAGATCCAGATCATCCCACGGTCGTTGGCAAGGTTATGCGGGAGCGTGTTGTCGTTGAAAAACAACATATGGATTTGAATAATCGACAGGGGTATGAGATGTATGGGTTGATTGATGCCGCCCCTCTGTACGATCTGGATCAGAAACTTATCGGGGCTTTTGCTATTATCACTGATTTGACCGAAGTCAGAGCGCAGCAGCGGAAAATTG
>JAQVZR010000118.1 GCA_028708105.1 Desulfoplanes sp.
CGAGGCACTGGCCTGCGGTTGTGCCTTGGTGGCAACAAGGCTTCCCGGAATTGAAGAAATTTTTAAAGAGCTGCCTGCGGAGGTCATCCGTCGGATTCCGCTGCCCCGCATGGGGAGCGTTGACACCCCTGATCCCGACGATGAGACTTTGTTTGTCCAGGCATTGGCCCATGCACTTCAGGCTCAGATTGCTTCGGTGCGCACAGGGTTTGATGTGCGTCAATGTTCTGCAGTCCGTGGACTCCTTGAACAGTTTACCTGGTCGGGCGTGTTTGAGCGTATTGATGCGGTCTATCACCGTCTGCTTTAAGGAGCCGGCGACATCCGAAGCGGGCTATTTTTTCTACCCAAGGCTGAGGGCCACGGCCGTGGCGTCATCATGTCGTTTAAACCGGGGATAGATATGGCAATGGGGGTCGGCTTCCTCTTCTGCCCGGATTTCTTCGAGAATGCCCTGAAGCCCCTGGTCCTGAAAACGTTTGGCAAATGTGCTAAAATCAAAGGTATTTCTGAGCTCCTGTGATGGCGGAAACATGCCGTCGGTAAAGGCGATCACGTGCTTGATACCCCTGGTGGGCATGGACCCGGAAGCGATGAAATCAAGGGCTGCATCCTCGCCGTTGAGCACTCCGTAGTCTTCATTCATCCGTTCTCTGATCTGCATGATTTTGGGCAGGGCGGCCGTGCGTATGTCTTCAACACCCCGGGCTGCATATTCCCGCATCAGTCCGAGTGTTTCCCGGTCATGATTCGTATACGGGGAAACAAGTTCAGCCTGGCCGTCGTCATGGATCACGCCCACGAGGCTGTCTCCTGTCTGCACCCATTCAAGCCTGTCGTTATGGACCCGGAAAATGGCCGCACTGGTGCTCCAGCGGTGTACTTTTTTGGTTACATCCACGCCGCTGTTTTCCATGCCCTGCTGAATATTTTTGTTGGCTAGGGGGATTGCCTGGGCCAGGGGAATGTCTTCCTGAAAAAAGGCCGACCGGGCGAGAAAAGAGGCCCACCATGCGCCTGTTTTGTTTTCAAAAAGGTCGGTGGTCAGGCTGGAGGACCCATCAAATACTCCGAACGTCTGCGTGCCGAGGAGCAGATGGTCCTCGTTGAAGGTGCCACATCCTTGTTCGCATACGCTGGAAATAGGGTATCTGGTCATGCGCGTTTCCCGTACGGGGTGATAGATGGTTTGTTGCATAAAAGAATACGTTGTATATGGCAGGATATTTTTTTTGTCGCATACAAAATGTTAATCTTTGACATGACAATGAATATATAAATTCTATATGAAATTTGTGCACTACCTAAGGGCCCGTCTCATTGTTGGAGTGCGTTGTTTTTTTGGTTTATCCCGATCCGCCGGACCCTGGAGGCAAGGGAGCTGCTTGTGCCGCACAATGTAGGGAATGCAGATTTTTGAAAAGGAGACATCCTGCCTACCGGGACGGATGGCTCAGTTTTCATTGGTGGCCAGGATGGTCAAAGGGACTTCAAAGAATGAGATGGCATTTAAAGGGAGAGCGTTATGGACGAGCATGATGATTTTGAAGCGGAAATTGAAAAAATACAAAAGGAAAACAAGGTGCTGCTGCAAAAATTTGCAGCCTGGCTGAAACTGGCGGGCCTTGCGGAACCAACCATTGCCAGGCATGTTTCCAATATCGATTTTTATATCAACGAATTTCTGGTATACGAGGAGCCCCAGTGGCCTGAAGATGGCTTGATCCGTATCGGATATTTTTTGGGGTACTGGTTTATCAAGAAGGCCATGTGGTCCAGTGTTGCCGCCATCAAGGCCAATGCCGCCAGTCTGAAAAAATTTTATGCCTTTATGCTGGAAGAGGATATGATTGAGAAAGAAGAATTTGAAGACCTGAAAAAGACGATACGTGAAGAAATGCCCGAGTGGACGGCAACCATGCACCGTTATGAGGACGATTCCATCAAGGATATGAACGAGGTATGGGGTATTTGAAGAGGTAAAGATGGCAGTGCAGTCGGGAGTGCATACGCACAGCGCAGCGAATATCTCCGGTCTGTGTAGGGGCGACCGGTGGTCGTCCTCTGTCGGATTGTCAGATGTCGGGCGTTATCCTGGTAGGATTTTCAACGCAACAATCGTCCCTCAGTGTGATGTAAATGACAACAATTGTGCCGTATTCGGGCGATCAACCGGTCGCTCCTGGGCAATGTCCCATTGATATCATTTTTTTTCAAATACGTTATTACGTCCTGAATAGTTACAAAATTTCAACGCACAACGCCCTTTGCGGAAGATGATCTCTTCCGCAAAGGGCGTTGTTATATGGACCGCTCTACGTATCCCCGAAGATTATGCCTCGAGAATTTTTTTAGCTATCTCGTCATTGACATCGGTGATGAAGGGAATCTTGGTCTCTTTTTCTGTTTCCCGGTTAGCCGAACAAAGGTCCTCGCGGGAGAGTTCCGGCATGGAAAATTTTCGGGCTCCGGCCATGAGCTGCTGCAGACCGGCACTCAATTTGTCGGCCAGTGTGTACATGGCGATGGCCCCGAAAGGTATCTTGGCCATTTCGTTTTTGCCCACGATTTTTTCCACATCGTAATATCCGGCAAAGATCTGTTCCGGACTGTTGCCCAGCTTGTCCACAGATGCTGGCAGTTTGGTCCAGTTGCCCTTGACGGCTTCCCGGCGCTCATGGTGCAGGGCGCCTTCGATGTTGGAGCCCAGAAAGCCTGGAATCATGAGGGCCCGGCCCATACAGATCATTTTTACAAAGGGAGCACCCAGGGCCAGTCCCTTGAAGATCTGGTCCTCCCTGGCAAAGCCGCCGGCAAAGGCCATGTCCACAACCTTTGCGCCCTTGGCCGTCAGAATGGAGGCGTATTCGTAGGCCTTGGAGTGGAGCAGGATGGAGGGAACCCCCCAGTTTTGCATCATGTTCCAGGGGCTCATGCCCGTACCGCCGCCGGCGCCATCAATGGTCAGGAGGTCCAGCTTGGCGTCCGTTGCAAATTTGATGGCCATGGCCAGGGCTTCCATGCCATAGGAACCCGTTTTCAGAGAAATGCGCTTGAAGCCGAGTTTGCGCAGATAGGCAATGGAAGTCATGAAGTCTTCCCTGACCTGTTCGTGGGAGGTGATGTTGGTGTACCCCAGACGGGAATGGCGGGCGAAGGAACGGATAGATTTCATTGCAAAGGCCTTCTGAACTTCGGGATTCTCCGGGTCCGGGTCCATGAGATAGCCGCGTTTTTTGAGGAACAGGGCATAATCCAGGCTGCTTACCTCGATTTCTCCTCCGATGTCCTTGGCACCTTGCCCCCATTTGAGCTCGATGACCACATCATTGCCGTATTTGTTAATGACGTATTCGGCCACCCCGTTGTGGGTATCTTCAACGTTCATCTGGACGATGATGGCTCCATACTCATTGTGATACCGCTTATAGGTTTCAATGCGGCGATCAAGTTCCGGAGATTTGGCGATTTTGCCTTCTCTGAACTCGGCCTTGCGGTCCACGCCCACAACGTTTTCACCAACGACAATGGGGATACCCACCAGGGCGCATCCTGTTGCAAAAGAATCCCAATATCTCTCGGCCACGAAGGTTGACCCGAGGGCGCCGGTCATGAGGGGGATTTTCACCTTGGTCTTGATCTCTGTGCCAAAGGAGGATTCCAGGTTGACGTTGGGAAAGATGCAGTCATCGGGATTGGTGGACAGCCCGTGTGCCATGCCTTTTGCGCCATAGTTGTACCCCTGAATGCGCAGAGAATTGTAGGAAACGCCTACATGGGTGGTGTTGTCGCTGCCAGCGGTAACGCTGCCGAAATCGCGTGGGTAGAGGAGTTTGCGGCCCATCAGGCTGGACATCCAGGTCTCACACTTTCCCTGACAATCGGCACGGCACAGGGTGCACAGGCCTGATTCGGCCGGGTTGCCGCGGTTGGAGGTTCCAAGGACGTCGTTGGATTTTTTATTCTGGTTCATGGGCGGTGACTCCTGTATTTTTGGTTGATGGTCTGTATGGAATGAATGACGCAAATGATAAAAAAACTGTTACAAAATACATTATTGTAGGACGTTTCGTCAAACGAAGAGCAAGGTTATTCTTTTTTGGCGCATTGCTTTGAGGGGAGATGTTTCGAATGATTTCGCTTGCCGGACGAACCAATAGTAAACACATTGAAATTATTTTACGCGAAGGGTGAATTATTCGGTGAAGAGTTATAAAAAAAATGAATTTGTGTTGATCTTCTTTGTTTGGACTGATAACTGCCATTCTAATCGTATTTGCTGACTCTCTTATTATTCTACGGAGAGCGGCACACCTTTTGTCTGTATCCGCAAGGTATGTTTCTGCTCATTCGATTCAGGGAGCTGGAAAACATTTGTGGCACGCAGCGGAAAAAGTGCCGGGCTGTCCGTCAACCGTCGACCTTGGAGGAAATTATGGCTAATATGGATTATCCTGGAGCGTGTCCCAATTGTAGTGGGATTGATGGCTGTACAAGCGATGCGAACAAAAAAGATGCCGTCGTTCGGTATTGTAAGGGTCTGGAGATGGAGCTGAATGCATGGAAGGCTCAGCTTTATGATATCATTAGCGCTGCAGATGACATTAAGGGCGGTGATCAGGATGCATTGGCCCATACCCTGACTATGATTAAATCCAATGTGAAGGAGCTGGAGGCCATCAAAGATCAGATGCTTGATGCCTGCCCTTCTACGGTGACTCAGGAAAAAATCATTGGCTCTAAGTTGGAAGAGCTCAGAAGTAATTATTCCAAGGCATTGGAAGTCTTGCCTGCGGGTTGGTTCGGTGGCTGAGGAGACACCACCAAAAAGAGATACTGTGTGGTCAGGTATTCTTAGAACCGTATGTTCTGGATAAAAAATATTCGATGGATTTTTACCCCCCAAAAGGCCCGCATATGCGGGCCTTTTGGGGGGTATGGTTGAATTTCAGGAATGATGCTTTTTTGTAACCGACTGAGGAATACTATTCAGTTCTGGAACCAGTTTTTTTGCACAATGGGGGAACCAGACGTACCCTGACGACGGCATGGACAAGGACGCAGGTCTTCATTGTACTTTTTTGAAGGCCGCGGTTACAGATAGTGATGTCATGCGCTCCATGTAAAATTTTTTTTATGCACACGCGGGATGCATGCCGGCATTGATTGAAATCCAATATCCTGAATTGGGTTTAGTTTAACCACAATGGAAAATGTGAGGATTTGCCATGCGTTTGGAAGATGAATTCAGAAAAATTATTACGAAAGTAACCGCTCAATCAACGATCCCGCCCATTGAAAAAGTCTTTTTCCCGCCTTTTTATAAAGGCGGGCAACCCAGAGATGCAGAATTTATGGCTATCAGCCTGGAAGGCGGGGCCGCGGGGCTCAGCTTTGTGCTTCTTCCGGACAGTAAAGGCGACTCCTACATGGCACTCCAGCCGTCGGATTTTATCGGCAAAGATCCACAAGAATATGCCCTTGAATTCGGCAGTGACGATCCCCTCAAGCAGATGTTGAGCCTTGCCTGCATTAATGCCATCTGTCAGCAGGCGATGCAGGAGAGCCATTTTGAGGTGGATTCGAGCACTGATTCCCTGGGACTGTTGTCGATTTCGAAGAGTGACCGGGTCGGCATGGTCGGTTTGTTCCCTCCATTGATCAAAACCATCCGGAACGTCGGCGCGCAATTTGTTGTTGTTGAAAAAAAAGCAGATCTGATCAAACAATTTCCCCATCTTCCGATTACCCTGGATGCAGCCGAACTCCAGACCTGCAATAAGATACTGTGTACCAGTACAACCGTTTTGAACAATTCATTGGACGACATTTTGGCCCACCGTTCTCTGGGTGCCCTGGTTGCAGTGATCGGTCCCACGGCAGGATATTTCCCCGATCCGCTGTTTGCTCGTGGCGTGGACGTGGTGGGCGGACGGATGATCAAAAACGGAAACATGTTGATCCAGCGGCTAGAGCAAGGAGAACGCTGGGGCGATGCCACCCAGCGAACCTGCTTCCGCAAAGAAACCTATACCGGGATACTGTAGAGGCTGTGGGAAAACGTACTCTGGCCTCGCTGTTTGGAGTGGGTAGACGAACCCCTTCGTCCCCTGTTTCAGGAAAGATGCTGCCTCGATTGATCACCCAAAACGGGCAACGTTGAAAGGCATGATCAAAAAAGCTGCATTCAG
>JAQVZR010000119.1 GCA_028708105.1 Desulfoplanes sp.
GCCCGATTTGATGTTTGGGAATCGTGAAGAAGCGGACGGGACGCCCTCGCTCCCGGCACATCGTTATTCCGCCGGCAGGGGTGACTCTGGTTGGTCGCCCGGATACGGCACGGTTGTTGTCATTATGCAACCCTATAGATAACGTTCCAACAGAGCCGGTACGCCCCTACCAAAGATTTCGTAGCGAATAGTTATTTTTCAGTGAATCCTGCCCCCGACCTGCCCCGCCCCATCTTGACAAATATCTTCTTCCTGAATAGTTGAATAGTTATTCATATGTTCACCTATTCAAGGATATCCTATGCCCCCCACATCCAACACCAAATGTTTCCACCCCGAGGCCATCTCCAAGGCGCACGCCTGTATGCCTGATTCCGACCAGATCAGGCGGGTCGCCTCCCTGTTCGCCACCCTTGGCGATCCCACCCGGCTGGGGCTGCTGCTGGCCCTGCAAAAGGGCGAACTCTGCGTCTGCGATCTGTCCAGCATCCTGGCAATGACCATGTCGGCCATTTCCCACCAGTTGCGCATCCTGCGCCACCAGGGATTGATTGCTTCCCGGAAGGAAGGACGCATGGTTATGTATCAGTTGGCTGATGACCACGTCCAAAGGCTGCTGGCCCTGGCCGTGGAACATGGGACCATCTGCGCACCCAAACTCTCCAGGGGAGAAAAATGATCATACTCATGGACGTACTCAAAGCAGCTCTGGACATTTTTCTGGAATCGGCACTGTATATGCTTTTCGGCTTTTTTATGGCCGGGCTTTTGCGGGCCTTTGTACCCACCACCCTGGTCCAACGCCATCTGGGAAAAAACAAGGCCATAAATGTTATCAAAGCGGCGATCTTCGGCATCCCTTTGCCGCTGTGCAGCTGCGGTGTGATCCCGGCCGCCGCAGGTTTGAGGCGGCAAGGAGCCAGCAAGGGGGCCACGGCATCTTTTCTCATCTCCACTCCGGAAACAGGTGTGGACTCCATTATGGTCACCTACGCCCTGCTTGACCCTATCATGACGCTGCTGCGTCCCCTGGCCGCTTTTGTCACCGCCGTTGTCACGGGTTTGGGCATCAATGCTCTAGACGACAAAACCCCGGTTAATCCGGTGCCCCCGTTGATCCCTTTCGGAGAAATCCGCCCTTCCATCTGGAAACGGTTCCTTCAGGGGCAATGGTTTGCTTTTGACGATATCCTCGGGGACGTAGGCGGGTCCTTCATGATCGGCGTTCTGATTGCAGGAGTAATTACCGCGTTTATTTCCCCGGATCTCGTAACCGCCTATCTCGGCACAGGGATAGTGCCCCTGCTGATCATGGTTGTTGTGGCCGCCCCCTTATACGTCTGTGCCACGGCCTCAACGCCTGTTGTCGCCGCCTTGGCCCTTAAGGGCATTTCTCCTGGAGCAGCCCTGGTTTTTCTCCTGGCCGGGCCGGCCACCAACGCAGCTTCATTGGCGGTTGTGGCCAAAATGCTTGGCAAACGCTCTGCAGCTCTTTATTTGACAAGTATTATTATCGTGGCCTTGCTTTTTGGTCTGGGTGCTGATCATCTTTATGTGATGCTTGGTTTAAATCCCATGGCATGGATCACCCACAGCCAGAATACTGGTCAGTCGTGGACCAACATAGCTGCGGGCAGTGTTCTATTTCTGCTCATAGCCCGGGTTTGGATACAAAAATTTCGTGTGGCCCACAAAACGGGTTGCGCATGCAGCCACGAAGACGGGTGCAAAAAATGTTGAGCAAGCCAGACCTTCCTTCCTGTCGCGACCCCCAAAACGGCAGGCACGGCTGCAAACGTGTTCTTCCACCAGGTACCGTCTCTGGCCGGATACGCCGGACCGATCTTTCACCATCCTTCCAACCCAGGCTGCTCCATGAAAAACATTCTTTGGACCGAACAGACCCAATGCTTTGATACCCATGGCCATCCCATCCCCTGCCAGGGAAGTGGGCAGGATGCGGAGACATGGTCCGGATTAAAACTCCAAAACCGTTTTAGCCCTCAAGATCCCGATATGGTTCTCGACCTGGTCACCAACCTGACATGGACCCGTTCGGCCAATTACGGTGCCTTTCCCATGACCTGGATGGAAGCCCTGGACTTTGTCAAAGACATGAACAGCACCCGTCATCTGGGACACGCGGACTGGCGGCTGCCCAACAGACGGGAACTACGCAGTTTGATCAGCTTCGGAGCCAGCAAACCGGCGCTTTCCCCTGGACATCTCTTCAACGAGGTCTTCCAAAGCTGGTATTGGACATCGACGACTGCAGCCATTTTTCCTGGCTGTGCATGGTATGTGCATTTGGAAGGAGGACGGATGTTCCACGGGAAAAAAGACCAGTATGCTCTGGTCTGGCCCGTCCGGGGCACGGCCCGGCATCTCCCGGAAACAGGACAGAAACGCTGTTATGATATCCAAGGTCATCCCATACCCTGCCTACACTCCGGTCAGGATGGGGAACTGCGACACGGAAAAACCTGGCCGAAACCACGATTCGTACTCCAGGACAACACGGTTCATGATACCGTGACCGACCTGACTTGGCTCCGTGATGCGGACATGTTCGGCAGGCCCATGACCTGGCAGGAGACTCTGGATACCGTAGCGGATCTGCACATCCAAGATCGAAAATGGCGGATTGCGACCATCAACGAACTGGAATCTCTCGTTGATGCCTCAGAAGCCAACCCGGCTCTGCCTGAAGACCATCCCTTCACCCATGTCCGGGAAAGCTACTGGTCATCAACAAACAGTTTTTTCGAACCGGATTGGGCCCATGTCCTCTATCTCAACAAGGGAGCTGTAGGAGTCGGGTGGAAGGCAAAACCCGAGTTTTATCTCTGGCCTGTGAGCGGATAGCGGGCAATTCCGTATGCCGCAACCAGGTACTACGTGGATACTGCCCGTGAAAAAACCATACTAAAAGGCCCGGAAAGAAAAATTCTTTCCGGGCCTTTTGTCATCGCACCCTCCGCATGAGCGACAGATACCCTCATCGTGGCGTTACCTGTGTGCCGGAGACAGGTTACTGCGTTGCACCCGTTGGCGCAGGTTTCTGATACCCGGTCGGTCCCTGGGGCCAGGTTGTTGTTTCATACCATGCCTTGGGATATCCAACCTCTTGAGCCATCTTGCCTGGAGCGTTGACAAATCCATCGGCATAGCGCGCAACCATAATCCAAGCAAAATTCCACCAGTCTTTGACCACTCTATCGGCCTGATTCTCACAAAAAGCAAAAAGCAGCTCCCGGGCCTTTGCCGGATGCTTGGCATACAGGGCCAACGCCTGTTCATCCATGGCCTTGATCCCTTGGATCTCTCCCTGTTCCATTTCATCCTGCTTCTGGATGACATCCTTGATCATATACTCATATTTGACGGCAGCCCAGTTGGCCACAAAATAGCAGGCCCACCAGGCACTTTTCTGATTAAATTTTGTCGTATCGCAGGTTATGAAAGGAGCTGCAACGCGCAGAGCACCGACGTAGAATGGAACATAGCAGGTACTCATGGGCTGGTCCGGACCAAACCAGACAATGCCCCCGATGGGATCAGGCAGCCAGCCACGGGCCTGGCACACATAACTGTACCCGCAACGAAAAATGGAGATAGACCGTTCCCAGGCTCCCTGACGTTTGATGGAAGGATCACTGGTGTCACCCTTGGGGTCCATCCCGCCGGAATACCTGTAGGGACATCCAAAAGGATCAGCAGCCGTGCCCTTGGAAAGATCGAACTCTGTTCCCTGATAATAATCCCGGTACAGACTCATGACGTCACGAACCGCCAGTTTCGTGTCCGGCTTGATAAACAAGGGGTAGGCCTTGGTGAACCCGTCTTCGACCCACGGGGAGAGCTTCAGAGAAGGTGCCAGACGTGACTGCAGCCGCCAGACCCTGCGCAGGGAATAATAGGGGGGTTGTACTCATCTTCACTGACCGTACGCAGCCAGTCCAGCTTGCCGTCTGCAGGCTTCCACCAGCCATGTTTCTGGGCGATGGAGTAAAGATCTTTGCCAAAAAGCGTATTCGGATCATCGGGACCGATCTCCCTAATACGCAATTCAGTGGAGGCCACAAACACTTCACCGTCAGGAATCTTTTTGGCCACCCAGAGACCGCCTTTGCCCTCGGGACTGGGAGCCATCTCAATAACCCATCCTTTTTCAGGATCACCAATGGGCAGGGTTTCGCCGGTACCACAATAGCCATAGGTCTCGATAAGATGCCCGATAAGAAGCACCGCTTCCCGTGCAGTCTTGCACCGTTCGGCAGCCACACGCCCCAGTTCCGAACTGTAGAACAGGAGCTTTCCGGACACCGGCTCGGCCTGCACCTTGGCGCCGTCCGTACATTCGCCAAACATGAGCTGATGCTCATTCATGATGGCATAGTCGCCGTCATAATAGGCGTAAGTATATGCCCACCGGAGGAATGTATCCCAAAGGAATACTCTGAGGTTTTTCAGAATCGATATAGGTTGATCCCCGATCTATGCCTACATACCGGGGCTGAGAGTATCCATGGAGGAACTGGGAGCGTTCCCCGATGGAACATGCATCATAATAGACAGGACGCATTTCGCCGGGTTTATGATTTGCTGCCGGAACGTATACGAGACGCTGATCGGCAAACAATTCACTATCATCAGAATGGGCCACAAAAACAGATCCGTCCGTGGACGCTCCCTTGGTGACCAGCAGGGTTGTACATGCCTGCGCGGCATCTAGTCCTAAAAAAAACATAGCCACGTCATGACAATCACTTTCTTCATAGTACCCGTTCCTCCCGGTTGAACTTCATCCTCAAAAATAATCAAAAATATAAACAAGATAGATATAACTTTTGAGACAATAAATCAAGGTGTAGAATTATCCTGAAGGACCTGCCCGAATCGAAGATCAATTACAAAAAACCAACAAGGTCCACAGTGATTGGATCACAGTAAACCTTGTTGGTAAAAATCAGATCATATACATTTCCCATTTCTCAGCTCTCTCCGGGCACCTCAACGGACCGCCCCATATCCTTGGGCCGATTGGCTTCATCCACAAAAATCACCCGCGGCGTATGCACACGGGCCTGTTCATCACTCATTTCCTGCCAGGAAGCTATGATAACCAGATCGCCTTGGGAAACCAGATGGGCGGCAGCGCCATTGACACAGACAACCCCGCTGCCGGAAGAGCCGGCAATGGCATAGGTATGGAGACGCGACCCATTGGTCACGTTCCAGACATCAACAAATTCATTGGGAAAAATATCCGCAAGAGCCATAAGCTCCGGGTCCAGGGTGATACTCCCTTCATATTCCAGATCCGCACCGGTCACTGTGGCCCGGTGGATTTTTGATTTAAGCATGGTGCGTGTCATAAGAATGTTCTCTTTTTTTATGTATGCAAGACGATATATACAATGCATGAAAAAAATATACAGCACAAATGCTACCATTGTTTTCATCGGCATTGTCTGCCTGCTCGGCTATCCACCGGCGTTACGAGCTGTGCACAAAAAAATGATACCGTGAATGCGCCTAAAAAAATGCAAACGGCATATAAATTGCTTTTTAATCTATCCCGCTACGGATTGTATGGCGTCTACAAACAAGCTCCACCGCAGCATCTAAACCGGTACAGAAATATCCAATATTCATGCATTGAGCACGCGAATAAGCAACTACGCCAGGTACTAAGCCATCATGCCCACAGGAGGAGTAGCGCCACCAGGAACCTTCTTCGGTCAGATACATATCTGTTTCAGGAAATGATCAACCCCAATTTTTATAACACTTTTGGCAAAAAAGCTTCTTTTTGTGCATCGAAATAATACATTTTTGTCATCGGATCAGGGATTGTTTTGGAAATCCCCACAACAGCGGGACTGCTGTTCAACCTGTCCTTTCATGCACTCCTGGCCCACAGATGAGCTGGAAAACGCACGGCGTTTCAACCGTCATTTTGCATCAAGGCAAAAGCACGAGAACCTCTGCACGAGAACGATTTCTTACGATTCGTGAAAGGGTAAAGACGGTTGGGGGGAACAAAAACTACGTACATCTCGCTCCCAGTCAGGGAGACATACCGCGCTGAAATCCGGCATGGCTATTTCGTAGTGGTGCAGATACATCATCTGGTTCTGGACACTGTTTTCCATACCAGGACCGTACAGGGGA
>JAQVZR010000120.1 GCA_028708105.1 Desulfoplanes sp.
TGGTGGCCCAGATTCCTAAACTTGCACCTTTCAAGGCCCAGATAAAGCGAAATATTGCCAGCCTCATGGCCCTGACACCCGATCATGTAAACATCAAGGCCACCACCGAAGAAGGTCTCGGGTTTACAGGCGCAAAAAAAGGCATCAAAGCAGTAGCCGTAGTCACGGGGACCCGGTAAAAAGAGAAGACAGATGTGTCCGCAAAAATGAATAGTCTGTGACCAACACTGAACGCAGCCCTGCCTACGGCTCCCTCATCTCCTAAAACTTACAACATAAAGCCTTAAATATGACTACAACTCTCATGTCCGGCACCCCTTGGCGGACTCGATTTGCACCCTCCCCCACAGGTGCCATGCACCTGGGTAACGCCCGAACAGCCATTTTAAACTGGCTCATCGCCCGACAGAGCCAGGGAACATTCTGCGTCCGCCTGGAAGATACAGACCAGGAACGTTCTTCCTTCGCCTCGGAAGCATCCATCCTTTCCGCCCTTGACTGGATGGGCTTGACGCCCCAGGAGCCGGTCCGCAGGCAAAGCACCCGACTGGAACGGTATAAGGATACAGCACTAAAACTGTGGGAAAAAGGTCTGGCCTATCCCTGCTTCTGTACCGAGGCGGATCTACAGCAGGATCGGAAAACAGCCGCTGCCAAAGGAATGCCTCCGCGCTATTCCAGACGTTGTGCTGCCTTGCAGCCCGAAGAAGTCAGAGAAAAGATCAATGCCGGTATTCCCTTCACCCTGCGCTTCAAGGTTGCAGATGCTCCGGAAGGAATCCATTTCAGAGACCTGCTTAAGGGTGATATGGACATCCCCACGCAGGCCTTTGGAGATTTTGTCATCCTGCGCAGCAACGGCTGGCCGAGCTATAACCTGGCCGTGGTCGTAGATGACCTGGACATGCATATCAACCTGGTAGTGCGCGGAGAGGATCATCTGACCAATACCGCCCGTCAGATTCTTCTGTACCGGGCCCTGGACGCGACACCGCCCTACTTTGCTCATCACGGTCTGCTTGTGGACCAGGAGCACAAAAAACTTTCCAAACGTGCAGGAGCCAAAAGTCTGCCCCAGCTGATGGCTGCAGGTATACATCCTTTAGCCCTGGTCCACTATCTGGCGGGTCTCTCCGGAGCCATCAAAGGCAAAGGAATCGTGTATTCCATGGATGATCTGGTTCAACGTTTCAACCCCATGCGCCTTGGACGGGGCAATGCCGTATTTCTGGATGAAGATCTGGAGAATATCAATCACACCTACTGGCATAAGCTCCCTGCCCATGACCTTCTGCCCCATATCCAGGGGCTTGAATCCCTGGGCAGACCATGGCAGGACATGCCTGACAAGCACAAGGAAAACCTGATCGCCATTGTGCAGCAAAACGCTACGGGCGCACACAGCTTCACCTCCCTGCTCGCGACGCTGTTAACAGACGAGGTCACCTATTCCCTGGAAGCGGTACGGGTATTGACACGACCGAAAAACCAGAAAGTCATCCAGGTACTCTGCCAGATCCTGGCCGCCAACACCGCCGACAGGAATCAGCCTCTCCCCCTCCAGGAAATCGATGCTCTCCTCACCCAGACGGGGACGATGGCCGGGGTCAAGGGCAAAGATCTCTATTTTCCCCTGCGCATGGCTCTCATGGGCTCCAGCGAAGGCCCTGAAATCAAGGGACTTTTCCATGTTCTGCCTCTGTCGAATGTTCTGAGCAGGCTCGAAAAAGCGCGAGAATTCGCACCAGACTAACATCCGTCCTGCAAAATGTCGCGGGGGTGCATAATTTCTTCACATACTTTTGTGATATAACGTCATTGGTATAGGAGCAGACCTATGTGTCTGCCCGCTTTCGAGTACGTCAATCAATTATCGTACGGGAAAAGGACGGACAGGTCTGCCCTCTAGGGGCAGCATAGAGGTCCAGGTCCGCTCCGGCACCACACATAACTACGGGACTCCATCATGCTTCTTTACAATACCATCGCCCGGGAAAAACAGGAATTCACGCCTCTGAAAGACAACCATGTGCGCATGTATGTCTGCGGCATCACTGCCTATGACTATTGTCACATCGGCCATGCCCGTTCTTCTGTTGTCTTTGACGTCATGTACCGCTATCTGCTGTCCAAAAACTATACGGTCACCTTTGTGCGCAATTTTACAGATGTGGACGACAAAATCATCAACCGGGCCAACCTCGAAGGGACCACCTCCGAAGCCATTGCCACGACCTATATCAATGCCTTTCATGAAGATATGGACCGCCTGGGAATCAAACGGCCGGATGTAGAGCCCAAGGCTACCGAACACATTCCGGAAATGATCGCCCTGGTACAGACCCTGATCGACAAAGGCTTTGCCTACGCCACCCCTTCCGGAGACGTCTATTACCGGGTCCGGGCCTTTGCATCCTATGGCAAACTTTCAGGCCGGAATATCGAAGACCTGCAGTCCGGGGCACGCATCACTCCCGGCGAAGAGAAAGAAGACCCGCTGGACTTTGCCCTGTGGAAAACGGCCAAGCCCGGCGAACCCTCCTGGGAAAGCCCCTGGGGGCTGGGCCGCCCCGGCTGGCATCTGGAATGCTCGGCCATGAGCAAAAAATATCTGGATATACCCTTTGACATCCACGGCGGAGGCCAGGATCTCTCCTTTCCCCACCATGAAAACGAACGTGCCCAAAGCGAAGCCGCCTATGGTGTGGAATTTTCCAAATTCTGGGTGCACAACGGCTTTGTACAGATCAACTCGGAAAAAATGTCTAAATCCCTGGGCAATTTCACCACCATTCGGGATATTCTAAGCCGTTATCTTCCCGAAGTACTGCGCTTTTTCCTGCTTACCAAACACTACCGCAGCCCTCTGGACTATTCCACAGAAGCAGTGGAAGAGGCAGAAAAAGGACTAAAACGTATCTACAGCACTAAAGCACTCATGGAAGCAGAACTGACCCGCACCACATGGAAGAATTCCCCCCTTCCTGAAGAATTCCAGACCGAAGTGGAACAGGCCGAAAAAGAATGGATCAAGGCCATGGACGACGACCTGAATACGGCCGCAGCCCTGGGGCACATCTTCACCATGACCCGCCTGGCCAACCGGATTCTAGAAAACAAGAACTGGAAAAAAAGCAGCCAAGCCCAAGAGATATTCGAACGAATCCTCCAGGACCTGAACACCTGGGGCCAGATCCTGGGCATCTTCACCCTCGAGAGCATCACCCTGCTCACCGACCTGCGCAACTCCAGGGCCAAACGCAAAGGTATTGAAGAAACCAGGGTCCTGGATCTCATAGCCCAACGCACCCAGGCTCGAAAAAACAAAAACTTCGACCGCGCCGACGCTATTCGGGACGAAATGACCGCCATGCAGGTCACCGTTCAGGATACCCCGCAGGGACCGACATGGGATGTGATGTAGGTAAAAAGATGTAAGATATAGGATAGAACCGTTGGCACTCAAGGAGTAGAGAACATACTTGAGTGCCACAGTGTGAAGTGCCTGTGTTGAAATACGATCCATCATATCAGGACGGAACAATCCTTTATCACCCCTTTATCTTCCCCACTGCATCATAGATCTTACTCCTATGCCCGATCCTATCCTCCTCATCCAACACATTCTTCCGCCCCTTGCCCGGCTGCTCGTCTTTATTTCCCTGGGCATCCTTATAGGCATCCTCATTGAAAATCTGCGCTGGTCGACCTTTATGGCCCGGCTGGCAACGCCGCTAGTGCGTATCGCCCATCTACAGCCCGTTTCCGGGGCGAGCTTTGCCATGGCTTTTTTTTCAGGCATCACGGCCAATTCCATGCTGGCCGAAGCCTTTGCCCAAAAAAAAATCACCCGCAAAGAGGTGATTATCTCCAATCTGTTCAACAGTCTGCCCATCTACTTTCTGCACCTGCCCACCATGGCCATGATCGCCGGGCCATTGCTCAAGCAGGCCGCCCTGCCCTACATCGGACTGACCTTTGGATCGGCCTGTCTGCGGACCTGCATTATGGTCCTGGCCTGCCGGTTTTTTCTCCCCCCTTTGCCCGAAGGCTGCGTGACCTGCGAACTGCCTCCAGAGAATGATTCGGGCATCAAAGGCATCCTTCAAGCCACCTGGAAGCGTTTTCTAACCAGAATGAAACGGATTGTCATAATCACCATCCCCATCTATATTCTGGTCTATCTGGGGTCGGACATGGGATTTTTCACCTGGATGGAGAAAGCTCTCTCCTCCCATCTGCACGTCCTCTCCTGGCTCCCCACCGAGGCTCTCGGGGTTGTTGTTCTCCAGGTCAGCGGTGAATTTTCCGCCGGTGCAGCGGCGGCAGGAGCTCTGCTGGACAATGGCCTTATTACGGTCAAAGGGATTGTTCTGGCCCTTCTGGTGGGCAACATCCTCTCATCCCCCATGCGGGCCTTCAGGTACCAGTTTCCCTACTACGCCGGCATCTTCAAACCGGGTCTGGCCATGAACATAATCATCGCCAGCCAAACATTGCGCATAGGATCATTGCTCATCGTCGGGATCGGCTATGCTGTGGTGGGATAGAATACGAGCATCCCATGACAAGGTTATTGATGCCGCGCATCGCGCGTAAAGGCAGACCTATGTACCCTGCGGAACCTACGGAATAGGGTGTGGCATATCCAACGGAACTATCGCGTCACCCATGTACCTGCCCACGGCCAACGCTCCCCTGTAAAATCATGTCGCCTTCTCCTTTTTCATCTTCCCCAAATACTCTTTCAATTTTCCAACCACATACTGATGTCCCCCCGGACTATGGGGCAACAGACACTTCGTGCAATCCTTGATCCCGCTTTCAAGCATGGTAAAATTTCCGCCGCAGTCTTCCCAATAAATGAAATAGAGCGGGCAATAACAATGCTTGCAATTGAACGTCTCCGGATGGGCTCCCGGATGGCAAGGAAAATACGGACAATTCAAATTCTGGCAATAGACATCGTTTCCCAAACACCCTTCAATGGAATGTTCCATATCATTGTATCCTCTCTTCCCAACAAAGCTGGATTTTTCCTACAACGCCAACATCCTGATTCCACAAGAAATAGCCCAAAAATCTCCATGATTTCTCCATATTTCCCGGAAACCAGCATCTGCCTGACATGATATTTTTCTTCCATAAACTGATAACCAACTAAGACCGTTACCCTTTTGTACGGTGGCATTTTTCTTGTTATCTTCTATACATGACACGCCTTTTTTGTACATGGCAACTACGGAGGAAACAATTCATGCACATTTCAAAATCGCTTCATGCCTTCACTGCCATTACCTTCCTGCTGTTTGCAAGTATGGCTTTGGCTTCCAATATCCCGTGGACTGCGCCACAACAGCATAAGGGGCCGTGGCATGCACCGCGGTGTCTGGCTCAATCGCTCCACGCAGCTTCCATCCCCTCATGGACGGGCTTCTCCTATCCGAGATCCAATGCCCTTAAGGCACGTCCTGATTTGAATTCTTCTTCTCAAAAACGACTTCACAGTACGGGAGATCCCAGTCACATCCCCTCCATTCTGGGTATTCATCACGATGCGTCAGCCACGGACGCGCCCATTCCTATGGTTGCATGGCTCCTGGGGGCTGGCATCTTCGGGCTTATAGGTTTCAGTCGCAAACCGTAACAGGACCAAGTACCCCGGCCTCATGTCAACGTTTTACCTCTGGAAGAAAGAACCAAGGCAAATGCCTCATTTTGCCTGCGTCACCAAACCCATTTTCACCAGCGTCATTTTTGGGGACATCACGTAACGACCTTCATACCGGCTCTCTGCCAGAGGATTGCCCCCCACGATACGATGTCATGACATGACATAACATACTGACATGGTATCGTTTTTTTATGCACACAAAAAAACGGCCTGCGCGCATAACTCTGCGCCTCCGCCCCGGGGGCACTGACCGTTGTGCTACTTCACCGGCCTCCATACCTCCTGCGCACTGCCTACTTTCCTCCGTGCTCTGTCTGCCATCCCCCTTTCTTGCCATATTCCAATCCGACCTTATATGCTATGGTTCGCCGCCGTGCATCCAGCTTCTCATAGATTTTTAGGATGCGGCTTCATCATCAAACCTCACGGAATCCGAATCTGTCATGCAATACATTCATATCAAAGG
>JAQVZR010000121.1 GCA_028708105.1 Desulfoplanes sp.
TCCTGATTTTCAGGCCTTTATGGGCCAGCTGGCGGATGCCAAACATCGTGAAGTCCTGGTGGATACGTTTTTGCCTTCGGTTGCAAACGGGGAAGCCGTGCGCAGAATGCAGGAGGGTATCCGTGTCTGTGATGTGGGGTGTGCCGAGGGCTTGGCACTGATCCTCATGGCCGAGGCTTTCCCCAAAAGTTCTTTTTTGGGGTTTGATATTTCCGAGCCGGCCATACATACGGCCCGAGAGGCGGTACAATCCCGAGGACTTGCCAATATATCTTTCGAAGTCCGGGATTGTGCCCGGATCATGGAATGCGGCGAGCTGGCCGGACATTTTGAATACATCCTGGCTTTTGACGCCATTCATGATCAGACCAGACCGCAGGATGCCTTACAATGCGTCTATGCCATGCTGGTCCGGGGAGGGATGTTTTCCATGGTGGACATAGCCGCTTCAAGCCGGTTGGCGGAAAACGTCGATCACCCCATGGGACCTTTTTTGTACGCCGTGAGTCTGATGCACTGCATGCCCGTGGGGTTGGTGGACAACGGGGCGGGACTTGGGATGATGTGGGGACGGGAAAAGGCCGTGGCCATGCTCAAAGAGGCCGGGTTTGAAAAGGTCAGTGTGGAAAAGATCCCCAATGATGGGTTCAATCTGCATTTTTTGGGGAAAAAGGAGTGAGCAGTCAATTTGGTATGTACGTACGGCTCAAGATCCTTACTCAACGGGTGGGGGAACAAGGGGTGTTCAAGCCATGGCTGGGTCATATTGGAAGATAAGAATATCTGAACTGCCTGCCTGAGGCAGGATATAGACAGGTTCAAAACCGTTTTTTAAAAGGGTTTTTTCTATATGTGCTTGCCAGGCCAAGGCCATTTCTACGCGAAAAAAGATGTTTTTGAGGCCTTCCTCTCGTAATCGCTGGATATGGGCGTGAATATTATCACCGATGTCCACCCCGTCGATCATGGGGATGAGCACTGCTTTGTTGAGATTTTTTTCCAGATCGACGGACAGCACAGAATGGGCATGTCTTTTTTCGCCAAGGCTGGACACCTGATGTATGTCCCGGCAGAGATTCAGATTTTTATAGGTCTTCTGCAGAAAAGAGGTAAGTTCCGGATGGCACCAGACCAGGGAGCCGTTGTCTGGTGCAAGATGCTGGTACCAGAGATTGATTTTTGTTTTTTCTTCTCCCAGGCCACGATAGTTTACGTGGGCTAGAGGTTCCATAAATCCTGCAGGCAGATCGTTCGTTGCCAGGATGCTGAGAATGATTTTTGCCGAGGATCTGGCAACCGTGGAAATCATCTCTTCCATGAGTAAACGGGCTGTTTGTTCTGTCTGGTCAACAAAGATATACGGACCGTAAAATCCGAAACATGCATCGGAAAGTTCTTCCCAGTAAAGGATTCCGCAGGTTTGTCCTTTCAGATCTACAGCCCTGGCTGCAAACAGTTCGTCGAACATAATCTGGTCTGCGATTTTTCCCGGGGTATTAAAGGCATCCGGGATAAAGCGTGCGGAGTAGATGGCCTTGGCCCGCTGGCAGCTGTCAATGGTGGTTGCTGCATCGGAGGTACGTGCGATGCGAATGTCTCCCCGGGCTTGCCCTGGAGCTATCTTTGGAGCTGTGCCTTTAGGATAATCACTGTCTTGACGGAGGATTACGGAGACCGTGTCGTTTTCCTGGGTGAGGGTAAATCCATTAACCATACGTGAAGCCAGTAAGAGACCAAGATTGTCAAGATTATTGGAATGCGCATCCATGACAATAGTATTGGAAGAGGACAGGTTCATCCCGCTCAAATCAATATTGATCCGGGAAAAAGAAAGTTGCAGCGCTGCTCCTGTTGCCCGGGGTGAAAGCGTGATATGCACGTGTCCCTGCGGCTGCACAGAACAGACATAGGCAAACAGTTCTTCGCCGGACATAACAAGTTTGAGGGTCTGAGGACGACTCATTCCTAAAAGAATACAGCCATTTTCTACCAATGCTTGAAGGATGGGCAAAAGCTGAATCCGGGCGGGTATCTGGGCCGTTATCGGCAGGTTGAGTGTATGTTTCATAATGTATAATCGCAAAAGGTCTAATCGGTTATAATTGTTTGATTTTTTTACCTGTTTTCATGTTATAGCTGGGCCATACTGAATATACCTTGTTAGGGCAAATACAAAAGAATCCGATTCTTCTTTTTCCTGACCTCGCTGGAGACGCAGCGACGCTGAGGAAAGAAAAAGGCTGTTTTTTACAGCGAAGTAGGCTAAATATTTGAAAAAAATTTTTCCAGTGAAGGGCGCGAAGGAACACGAAGAGAAAAATAACGGGACCGGTTCATCATGACGTTATTTGGCACTTCTGGTGGAGGGCGTCCGTTCCTGCGGCGCCGTTTGGGGCAGGGAATGCGGATATGTGCAGATGCGGAATTTCCAGGATGAATGAATGTCGGTATGGAATACATTCGTCATATGGAATGCGGACATGCTGGAGTATGGCCCTCCATGTGATGGCCTTGGGCTAATAAAATTCCAGGTGGATTGCAACTAAGTGCTGTTTTGGGATAACGTATGTCCAGGGTCTTTATAGTGCTCGGAAGCAGGGCTGATGTATTTGAAATAGGCGACATCGTATCTCTTTACAGACGGGCAATGGTATGCTCCAACGCCGGACTGCTTTTTTTGACCTCTTGTCGGACGAGGTATTTTGAGGAGAATACCATTTATCATGACTGCCAACGACATCACCGCGCCTGCCGCCAGGCGCATGTTTGTTTTTCTGCTTATTCTGACCGTGGCCTCGCGGCTTTGGGGTTTCAAGGATGGCGGAACCCTGATCAATAATTTTGCCGTGGAGATCGGGCATCTGGACGGCTTTGAAATGGGGCTGGTCCAGTCCATCCGGGAAATTCCCGGATTCCTGGCTCTATTGGTCATCTACCTGTTGCTGTTTATCAGCGAGCATCGCCTGGGCGTGTTGTCGGTCCTTATTATGGGGGTGGGCGTGGCCATGACTGGATTTTTGCCCACAACCCATGGTATTATTCTGACCACACTGATCATGTCGTTCGGGTTCCATTATTACGAAACCGTGAACCAGTCCCTGACACTTCAGTACTTTGATCATGCCATGGCACTCTTTGTTTTTGGCCGGTTACGATCCATGGGCGCGGCCACGGATATTGCTGTCGGATTGCTCATCCTTCTTCTTTCCCGATGGCTTGGGTATACCCAGTTGTTTGTCGGACTGGGAGGAGTTGCCATTGCTGCCGGGCTGTGGTGTTTGACCCTGCGGGGTTCTGCTGGCGGCTGTATCTCTGCTGCTGTCGCAATGTACTCCCGCACAGCTTAAAACTGCCGGATATGATAGCCGTGTAGGAAAGCCGCAATGATCACGTTGAAGGAATATTGTTGTATGTGGGAATCCCCGCACAATACGATCCGATGCAACAAGGGGCGACCAGCCGGTGCGCCCCGATGAACAATTTCGGACTTGAACAGTTACATCTTGCAAAGAAGGAAACTCTATGTCGTTTGTTGATCCTGATTCAAATTTGGCCATGATCCGTCATGGTTGTAAAACCGGTTTCGCGGCAGTGCTGGCCTATGGCATTGCCCAGCTTTTCCATCTGGAGTTCGGCTACTGGGCGGCTTTGTCCGCGGTCATCGTCATGCAGGTCAATGTGGCGGATTCTATCCGCATGTGTTTGTATCGATTTTCCGGGACCGCTGTGGGAGCTGTCATCGGTATGGTCGCCATCCTGATTTTTCCTGAAACTCCGGTGATGATCATGCTGGCCTTATTCTGTTCAGCGGGATTTTGTGCGTACATGACCCGGTATAATGTCCGCTACCGTATGGCTGCCATTACCGTGTGCATTGTCCTTCTGGCCAGTCTCGGTCAGGAGAACCGTCTTGTCTTCGGGATGTTCAGGGTTATTGAGATTAGCGTGGGCGTGGCTGCTGCTTTTGTGGTCAGTGTCCTTTTGTGGCCCGTACGTGCGGGGAACGCTCTCAAGGCCAGGCTCAGGGACCGCTTCAATGATTGTGCCCGAAACTACGATGCCCTTATGGAGGCGTTTCTTTCCCTGCAGGTCGAGGTTGATCCGCATCTCCTTGACCGGCTGCAGTCGGATATTTTGGAAGACCGTATTCTTTACCAGAAGGTGCTCCATCATGAACGGTGGATGTATGGTGAAGATACGGATCTTCTGGGCTTAAAGGTCCGCACCCTTGAAAAATGCTGTGCTCACCTGCAGACCATGCACCATGCCTTGAACAGTGAGCACGGAAAAGGATATGAAATCCTGATGAAGTCCGAACTTCATGATCTCGCCACCATCACCATAGATGGCATGCGAAGGATAAATGCGGGTCAGATTCCACAAATGGACCAGCTTGCGCTTGTTTTGGAAAAAGCGGAATCGAAATTGCTTGAATTGCGGGAAGGAGGGGCCACCCGGCGCTTTCACCTGCAGAAACTGGTGCAGTTTTTTTCTTTCTATCATGGCGTCCAGTCCATGGGACAGGATATTTTTTTGTACGGCCAGGACCCTTTGTTTACGTCTTCCGAGCCTCTGACCGGGGAAACGTCCCCTTAGAAGGGATATGTCGTGTCTCACCACTCATTGGTACATCCGACAAAACCCGGAAGCCTCCCAAACCCATGCAGGGTTTGGGAGGCTTCCGGGTTTGTGATCTGTTGGCAATGTGAGGTGGAGATGATTGGGTCAGTTTGGGGCATTTTCGGACGTATGCCTTTGTCCCTCCTAGGCCGGGAGACATGAACTGCAGGATGTTTTTGACCCGTTATTTGGATCAACGCTGATTATTTTGAGCTATAAACGATGCTGATGGCAATGTTGCCCTTTCCGTCGGGGTACAAACCGACCATGCCACCTCCTTGCTCCGGGCTGCTGAAAATGATTGTCCAGCCATTTTGCTGTTTGTTTTCCATTTCCGTGTGCAGCCCGTTTTTTTCCAGGTCTTTTTTGTAATAGTTTGCGACATTGTCGAGGGAATCACTGGTCTGTAACATGACCTGGGTGCTTTGTTCCAGGCTTGTGGTCTGAATAATGGTTGAACCGGGGTACTGAGAAATTTTTCCCTCAAGATTTGCTGGGTAGCTCATGAAAGCAAGGACCGTTGGACAGGCAAACAGGACGATGATGAACAGTGATAGTATACTTTTTTTTGCGACACGCATGGCTGCCCCCATGGGGTGGTTTGATGTTGTATCTTAAAACATATGATGAGTAGATAATGTATGCATAATTTTGATAATATTGTCGATATAATTATATATTCAATGATATAATTTTATCTGTAGTATATTTTTATACTTAAAAATTTATATGTTGTATGATAATATAGAGTATATTTTGTTGGTATGTTATACGTAAAAGTATTTTCTTCGATTACAATTATGTATTTTATAATTGTTTTTGGCGTACTTAGTATGTGCTCATGAGCCTTGATTGATGCTTCCCCTGATCCGGGGAAGCATTGGATATGCGGGCGGTATTTCCGCGTGGAGGAGATACGCTTTGCAGGCATGCAGTGTCCTGTACGTTTATTTTTCCTGGCTCTTTTTTCCTTTTGTGTTTTGGATGAAAAACCACTACTGGCTTGGCGGTTATGGGGGGAATGTAATGAAAATTTTTGAATTGACCTGCGATGATCTGGGCCGGGAAATGCGCCGGGGCTACGGCAAGGGCGACTATCATGCCCGGGCGTTGTATAAATCTGTTTTTCAGAAAGGGCGCGTGGATCTGGGTGCTGTCGAGGAATTTCAGGCGTCCAAAGACCTTGGAAAACGGGTTGCAAAGGACCTGGTTCTAAGTACCGGAAAAACGGGAGAATGCATCCATGAAGATGCAACGACCAAGTTCGTGACCATTCTTGAGGACGGTCAACGGGTCGAATCCGTCATTATTCCCATGCGCGGGTACAGTACTCTGTGTGTTTCCTCCCAGGTGGGCTGCAGGCAGGGATGCTTATTTTGTGAAACCGGAACCATGGGACTGGTGCGTACTCTGAGCACCGAGGAGATTGTTTCTCAGGTCTGGCGGGCCAGGTTTGAATTGGGATACACAGTACGCAATGTGG
>JAQVZR010000122.1 GCA_028708105.1 Desulfoplanes sp.
CGTTATTGACAAACCACGTACCGAGCTCTCTGCATACGCCCCACAAATGGAAATCGTCTACGTTGATACGAGCAAAATCCGCGACGTCATCGGACCCGGCGGCAAAAATATCAAGGCCATCACAGCAGCAACGGATGCATCCATTGATATCGAAGATTCTGGTAAAATCTCCATCTTTGCCTACAACAAAGAATCCCTGAACAAAGCCAAAGAAATGGTTCTGTTCTACGACCAGAAGGCCGAACCGGGCAGAGACTATAATGGTGTGGTCAAAAAAATCATGGATTTCGGAGCATTCATTGAAATTCTTCCCGGCCTTGAAGGATTGTGCCATATTTCTCAGCTGTCCATGGAACGGGTGAACAAGGTTGAAGACGTGGTCCAGGAAGGCGATCCTCTGAAAGTCAAAGTTATCGGCATTGAAGCTGGTGGTAAACTCCGCCTGAGTCGCAAAGCAGTACTCATGGAAGAAGCGGGCTTGGAGTTTTCCCTGGAAGACAACAAGCGCCCCAGCAGCGACAACCATAGACGTCCCCAAGGCGGCGGCAACAATCGTCGACGCTAATCAGCGAAGTCATCTGCTAATTTTTTAGTAGTGATGCAAAAATATAGTACACAAAGAGCCGCATCGGGATATCCCCGGTGCGGCTCTTTGTGTACTATGATGCCATCTACTGTGTTTAAAAAGAATGGACCCTGCAATTATTCTTTGATTTTTCCCCGTTTCCCCAGTTCTTCGGGAGAATCCAGCAAAGGTAATTCATAGGTCTCAAGTCCCTGTCCAGCGCGTACCGTGATCGCTATTTTTTCAATTCCCTTACTGCCGGGAAGATAGAGATATCCCATTCTGGTATACGTCGGAGGGATAGGGGATTCTTTCCAGGCATACTGCTGCAATTCATCCTGGATAGTACGCTGGAGCTTTTTCTCCGCTTCAGGCAGAGATCCTGCAGCAAAAGCCGTACCGCCGACGGCAGCCCCCAGACCCGCCCCCACAAGCACATTATCCCTTGTAAACATGGAAATAATGGCCCCTAAGCCACCGCCAAGAGCAGCTCCCAGCCCTCCGGATTTGAGAGCATTCTGAGCCGTCTGCTTAAATGTTTCCGAGGCAAAGACCAGACGCGCGGCCTCATTGGTGGAATAAGCAAGATAATCACCATCCAAACCAATGCCGCGCACATCTTCCACCAGCACGCGAGGCTGATTGCTGCCGATATTTTTGAAAACCAGAAAGACCGGTTCAAGATCGGCCTTTTGATAATTGAGCCCCTTACCTGTATGCTGATACTTTATGGCAGCTATATCCCACTGGGGGGTCTTCACGGCATCTTCTACCTGCGAAGGGTCTATCACCCTGCGCGGCTGGGGAAGAGGGTTGGTGGGGGCACACGCGAAGGTCATCAGCAACGCGAACATCATACCGAACACCAGTATGTATTTTTTCATAATTATCTCCAGGTAACAGGATACGGCTGAAAACGTGGCCGACGAAAACCTACGGTTTACATCACGCAGACAAGCTCCCTACGTAACGCATACGCCACGTTTCTTCACCTCAGGACTGACGGGCCACCTTCCACCTGGAAGATGGCGTAAGATGGATCACATCTCCCGGTTGCCGAGAAATGACGCTTTGCAGATCCAATTCGTCGAGACTTCTTTCCAGGATACTTTCGCTGGAACTCCACTTGGTACGGACGTCATCCAAGGAAATATCTTTTGCAAATTCCCCAAAGTAATCCAGAAGAATATATAGAGAGACCGCCTCCACAGAGAGTCCTAATTCAAAAATTCTCGTTTCCATCCGACCTTCCTTTTTCGCTTTTCCACATCATCACAACCCGCACAAGGACTCCGATACATGCCCCCGCAGCGTTGGCACCGGCATCGGCGAATTCCGCGCTTCTCCCGGTGGGCAACACACCTTGCCCCACTTCAAGAAGTCCTCCAAGTAGCATTAGAAAGCTCAAAACAACAAGAGGAATCCGCCTCTGAAACCGCCAAGGAGCACTCAGGGCCAGGAAGGCGTAGGTCGCCAGATGAAGCACCTTGTCACCGTTCCGGACACCAAGGTCCAGATTCAGGGGCCGCAGGGACATATAGGCCACAAAAATAATCAATCCCCACCAGATCCACATGAACAGGGGTTCCAAGGCCATCCATCGACGCTGCCGGTTCATATTTCCTTGATACATGCAGCGATCTTTTCCTGAACGTCTTTTTCCAAGTACGGATGCATGGGCAGACTGAACACCCGTTCCCCCACCCGCTCACTTACGGGCATGGTTCCTTTGGTATATCCCAAACCCGTAAAAGCAGTCTGCAAATGCAGTGGGATGGGATAATAGATAGCGGTTGGAATACCTGCTTCCCGCAGGTGAGCCTGCAGGGCCTCACGATGGTTTGAATCCCTGGCCAGTACAGAATACTGTGCCCAGACCGAAGTATATCCTTCGGGAACATATGGAGTTACCACATGTTCGGCCAACAATGCAGTATACCGTGCGGCCACAGTAGTACGCAACCCGATCTCTTCCGGGAAAAGGATAAATTTTGCTTGTAATATAGCGGCTTGTAGAGAATCCATCCGTCCGTTGATGCCGATACGGATGTTGTCATATCGGTCCGAACCCATGCCATGCACCCTGATGGAAACAAGTTTTTCATAGAGTTTCGCATCATCTGTAAAGCACATCCCACCATCCCCATAGCAGCCCAGGGGCTTGGCCGGGAAAAAGGATGTACAACCGATCTCACCAAAACCACAGGTTTTTTTGACACGATCCTTATATGTTGCACCAAAAGCCTGGGCCCCGTCTTCAATAATTTTCAGGCCGTGTTCGTTGCAAAGGGATTCGATACGGTCATAATCTGCAGCCTGACCAAAAAGATCCACGGGGATGACTGCCCTGGGGGTCAGGGTCTCATACCCTTTGGGCAGGGGATACAGCGAGGTATCCTTGGCCTTGAGAGCGCCAATGGCCTGCTCAAGGCGTGCAGGGTCCATCGTATAGGTCCTGGGATCGATATCCACAAAAACGGGGGTCGCGCCAAGGAAGGCAATCTCTTCGGCCGTGGCAAAGAACGTAAAAGGCGATGTGAATACGGCGTCTCCCGGTCCAATATCCAAGGCCATAAGGGCCATGAGCAGAGCGTCACTGCCCGACGAACATCCAACCGCAAACTGGGACCCGATATATGTACCGAGAGTTTTTTCCAAGCTCTTGATTTCCGGTCCCATAATATATGCTCCATGCTCCAGGACCGCTTCCATATTCGACCGGATCTGTTCTTCAATACGCCGGTACTGTGCCTTGAGATCGATAAAGGGAATTGCCATGTTACGCAGACTCTCTGGTTAGTGGTTGGAAAAATAACAAACGGTGAAGCATACCAAGGAGACGGGCCGTTCTCTTCGCTCTTCCCCCCTCTCTAAACCAAACCCAGTTTCAGACCCATAGTTTTCGAACAGGTTATCACTGTTCAATTCTTTTTTCACCGCGAAGGGCACGAAGGAACGCGAAGGGTGAAGAATCTGGGATAGATTGAGCTTTATTTTGTTGCTTTTCTTCGTGTTCCTTAGCGTTCTTCGCGGTGAAAAAAACTCAATCCCTCAAACGTGGTTTGGTTTAACACGAAAAATCTTCGGGATGTCTGATTTTTTGAAGGATCGTTGCCGCCACTTCCAAGGCATGCATACCGTCTTCGCCCGTAACGGGTGTATGTTCTCCCCGCTCAATGGCCTGGGCAAACCTTTCCAGTTCCAACTCCATGGAATTCACTTCAGGGACGTCCGGACGAGTATAAAAAACCTGTTTTTTACGATCCCCGGCACCGATGGTCGCCACGGGAAGGCCCTTTCCGGTATCCGCAGCACTGCCTCCCAGTTGGAACACCTCGGATTGTTTTTTTAAAAAATCAATGGCTATATACATATTTTTCTGGAACACACGCATCTTACGCATGGCCTTGGTCGAAATCCTGCTGGTCGTGATATTGGCCACAGCCCCGTTCTCGAAGATCAGACGAACATTAGCAATATCTTCGGAATCAGAGACAACAGAGACCCCAGAGGCCTCAATACAACGCAACGGGCTTTTCATCAACGACAGAATAATATCCAAGTCGTGGATCATGAGATCTAAAATCACGCTGACATCCGTACCCCTGGGGTTAAAAGGACTCAAGCGATGCGCCTCGATAAACAGAGGCTCCAGGGCATAGTCCTTCAGGGACAAAATAGCAGGGTTGAAACGTTCGATGTGCCCCACTTGCAGTTTTTTCCCGGCATTTTCAGCCAAACGGACCATTTCTCTCGCCTCATCAACCGTTCCGGTGATAGGTTTTTCCAAAAAGATATGACAACCATGCTCCAGGGCCAGCTTGGCCACCGCGAAATGATGCACCGTAGGAACGACAATACTCACGGCCTCGACAGCATCAAGCAGATCTTCCATGCGTTCAAAACATTGCACACCCACCTGTTCGGCTACTTCCCGACAACGCGCAGTATCAGTATCATACACCCCGACAAGATCTAACGATTCCATCTGGGATGTCACCCGGGCATGAATGGCTCCCAAATGACCTACGCCTATAATTCCATACGCAAGTGCGTTCATATGTGAATCCCCGCAAAAAATGTTATTGATTTTCGGCCTGGATATATTCCAGCACGGCCCGGGCCGCCCGGGTAGTGGCATTATCCGGCCCAACCATATCCGGCAGTCGATTCACGGTTGCTATGATCTCTTCCAGATACTCCGGATGCTCAAACCAGACCCGAGCCTGAGCCGCCAGAGCCTGCGGCGTGGCATCGTGCTGGATGAACTCGGGGAAAACGCGTTGCTGAAGAATCAGATTGGCCATCCCGATATACTGGACCTTGATAAGTGCCCGGCCAACATAATAACTAAGCGGCGCGACCTTATATGCCAGCATGGTCGGCACTCCAAGCAGAGCGCATTCAAAGGTGGCTGTGCCTGAAGCAGCAATCACAAACCGGCACCTTCTAAGTTCCTCGTACCTTTTTGCCGTGGGAAAAATATCCACGGGAAGATTTTTGGGCCACAAGTCCTGAATCCATTCGGCGTTGACATGGGGCGCCTGGATCAGGCTGAATCTGATCTCGGGATCGGACTGAACGAGAGAGGAAGCAGCGGCGGCAAACACCGGCAACAAGGAAAAGATCTCTTTCTTACGGCTTCCCGGCAGGATTCCCACACGTTTGGCTTCCGGTTTCTTTTTTTTGAGCGTCCCGAGATCCATGAGTTCCAGAAGAGGATTACCGACAAAAGTTGCTGTCAGGCCGTGTTCCCGAAAAAAAGATTCCTCAAAAGGGAAAATACATAACAGACGATCCACCCAGCGCTTCAAGAATTTCACCCGCCCCTTGCGCCAGGCCCAAACCTGAGGAGTAATATAGTAGATAACCGGTATGCCCAGACGTTTGGCCATTTTTGCGACCCTGAAATTAAAATCAGGGGAATCAATGAGCACAACAGCCCCAGGGCGTTCCTGGGTGAGAATGCGTTTGATCGTGGCAAACAACCCCAAAATTTTGGGAAGGTGGCCAATAACCTCGGTCAGGCCCATAACGGACAGAGCCTCAGAAGGGATTCTGGCATCAAATCCGGTTTCACGCATAGCAGCCCCCCCCATGCCAAAGCATCGGACCTCGGGAGCTAAGCGACCCAATGCCCGGACCAGCATAGCCCCATACAGATCCCCCGAAGCCTCACCCGCACTGATCCACACGGTCGATCCATGAACACGTTGTTCCAAACGACGCATATACCCTCAGTATGCTGTTTTGTAATGGCTGCCGCCTACCGCCCAGCCTCAAAAGCGATTTTCTTACCTCGCAACCGGATGCAAGGCAATGACGATATTTCGAGGGAGAAGAGGTCCAAGGATACCCGATTCCCCTTACCTTTAACGCATCTATCAAAGGGCGACCGTCCAGATTTCCATGACATCCTCCGGCTGCCCCTTGACAAAGAGGTATTGGCGAAGACATTTGTGAGGAGGGAAAACCACATCCCCACATCCTAACCCACAGGAGTTTTTCATGCTCTCGCTGTTACGCACCCGC
>JAQVZR010000123.1 GCA_028708105.1 Desulfoplanes sp.
CATTTTTTTTACTGTTTTTTTTTCACCACAGAGAGCACAGAGAAGCACAGAGGGAAAGACATTTGTGTTATGCTGGTGTTAGCTTGTTGTCCTCGGTTGCCAGATCACAGGAGTGGTTGTTGTGTCTTCGTTTTTCTTCCGAAAAAATTTATAAAAAATCGTGGCACCCAGGGATGTCAGGTGCATGCGCAGCCGGTTTTTGAGCCAGGCTGCATCTTTTTTTCGTCCTATGCCGATGCGGTGCAGATAGAAGGGATCGGTGCCCGGGCCGTTGCGGAACCGGTCCAGGGAAAAGGCGCCTTCATACCCTGCCTCGCGGGCTGCCTGCACCGTGATTTTGTCAAAATGTCCCCAGGGCCAGCAGATGAGCTGGGTGTCCGCTTTGTTGATCTCTCTGATCACGTCCAGACTTCTTCTGAAATCCTTTAAGCAGAAATCGTACCGCTCGGCATCGGTCCTGCGTCTGAAGGTAAGATTTTCCTCGCCCTGGTTTTCCGGCCAGAATCCGTTGAAGGCGTAGGCGCTTCCGTAGTCAAAGGTGGGCAGGTTGTCAGCCGGATGATCATAAATTCCATGGGCCGACCAGTGTCCTTCGGAAACGGGAGCCAGAAAGGTGAGACTTTTGAAGCACCCCTGATGACAGGTGGTGTGAGAGTAAATCTCCATGCCGAAGTCATGCACGGAGGATGCAAGTTCCTGACGGGTCATGAACTGGGAATATTCCTTATTTCGTAAAGCCTGGCGGAAACTTTCGCTGGCCTTGGAAAAAATGGGCGCGTTTTCAAGCGTACGCCGCGGACCGTCCCAGATGAAATCCGTAATGGGAAAAAAGACCCCGCACATATCCCGTTTGGCAAGTTCGGGCACGGCATACAGCCAGTTGCTCACATGGGCATCGTCAAAAGTGATGACGATCTGACGGCCTCGGGGCCGTTTTTCCCCTCTGCAGATCTGCGTCAGCTCCCGTGCGGAGATTGTTTGAAATCCCATTTCCAGAATGGCGTCGAGATGATCGCAGAAAAGCTTCAGCGGATGCCCGCCGGGCGTGCCGATATCGTGGTAACAGAGGATGGGGATGTTGTGGATGGATGGGGTCATTGGATAGCCTGTAAGATGCAACCGCGCAACGAGCAGAAACCTGTATGCTGACGGAGATGATTTGCTGATATTGATTGAGATCTAGGACGTGCTTTCGTATTGAACCTTTTTTGCTAAGTAATAACGTCCTATAGTCAGTCCATAGATGAGAAAAAAAGTATATGCTCCATCTTTTCTATGAAGATTGAATCCCGAAATCCCGAATATAGCATTGTAAAAAAGAATAATCAGGGGGAATATGAACGCATTTTTTTTTGCAATTAGGAGGGTTGCTCCTGTGGTGATAATAAAAGCGATACCCCCTATACATCCCCATCCGAAAAGAATTCCTAAATATAAATTATGAGGGTGGTATACCTCGTTGGTATCAATATATGTGTATTTATTTCTTAATATTGTATAATTTTTTTGGCGGTAATCGTGAAAAATTTTTTTAAAATTTGACATCTGAGAGCCAAAGACAGGCTTTTTTTTAAAACCAGCCCAGGCTGTTTCCCATAATGCTTGTCTTGCCTGGAAAGATAGTTGTTGAAGTGGGTGAAGAACTCCCTGTTTTAGACGGTCTATTTGGTAGTTTTTGAGATGGGTAGTGGAAAGAAAAAGCATACCTGCCATCAGAATTACGACAGATACGAGTATGGTTTTCCATGCGCGGTACATACATGCGCATAAAAAAACACTTGCTGCCAAGGCGATGAAGGCTCCTCGGGAACCGCTTAATACCATGAGGATACTGGGGATGAGAATCGCTGGGGGAAAAAACAACCATTTTTGCTTTCTGGTCATATCATTCAGATTGCCCAGATATATCAAGATGGAATACCCGGCCAGCATGCCGAGGACGTTGGGACCATGGGTCAAAAGTCTCAGATTCTCTCCTGGGACGATTTTTCCTATGCAGGCATAAACAAGAAAGGAGGCTGTCAGAGAGAGAGGGAGAAACATCATGGGCAGCCATGCTTTGCGGGGAAAGGCCGATCCTGCAGCTAGTCCGAGGAGGGCCATGGAGAGCCACATCCATGCATACCGAAAATCACCTTTTCCGTTACCTGTGAGCCAGGAGATTGATGTACAAATACATAAGGCAATGATCGGCAGTAAAGGGAAAACAATTGTTTTGGAGAGACCCTGTTTTTTATATAAAAAAAATAAATAGATACTGCTCGATATAAGGGAAAAATACATAGCTGGATATACATGGCGATCCAACCCGATGAAAAAAGAAATCCAGGCGAGTGCAATGAGTAGTGCGCAATGGGTGAGTTTTTTTTTGCTGTATTTTATATTTTTAAAGTATTCATACATCTTCATGTCTCTTATTTTTATCGTTCTAAAGATTGTATATCCTGGTCAGTTTTTTTGTTTTTGCATGTATTGTGAAATTTTCGCAGAAAAATTTCTGGTTGGCTGAAGACATCTCAGCTCTTTTTTGGGAATTTTTTGAAAGTTTTTCTATGCAGGTTGCGATTTGACGGTCGTTTTCAGATTCGCAAAGATATCCGTTGCTCCCGTGTACAAGAATTTCCGGGATACCTCCTACTGCGGTAGAAATCACCGGTACGCCGGCGGCATAGGCTTCGAGCAATGTATTGGGAAGACTTTCCTGACGTGATGTGATGACAAAGATATCTGTTCGGGCGAGCAAGGCATGGATGCCTGTGTGGGGCAAGCTTCCAGTGAATTCGATGCGGTCCAGGATGCTGGCAGGAACGATTTTTTCAAACTGTGGATTTTTTTGAACACCCGCCACAACAAATTTGGCATTCAGGGGGTTGTCGCCCGTTAAACGGGCCACTGTTTTTAAAAAGATATCCAATCCTTTGTACTCTCGTTTGGTGCCGATATAGGTGATCGTCAGGGAGGAGACATCTCTGGTTGTGGTTACGTTTTCTTCTGGAATAACCGCATTGTACACCACATGAAGTTTTTTCGAGGGGACATGATATTTTCTGAGAACATCGGCTGCAGCCCCGGAGTTGCAGATGATGCCTGTAAGCTGAGGAAGATAGAAGAGAGGAAAACTTCCCGGTGCGAAGATAACTCCCCGATTGAGGAAAAGTTTGAAGGGGGGACACAAAAATCTTAATACAAGAAAATATTTGTACAATTTATTGTGGAAACAATGCACCACATGGATATTGTTGGTCACAAGGAGATGGCGAAAAAAAGATAACCGGTCCAGCAGAGAGTTCGCTTCAATGATTGAAAGGGTAATATTTTCAAGCCCGCTAAGTTCCTGGATAAGCTTGGCTCCTGCAAAGCAGCATACGGTTATCCTGTGTCCGGCTTCTGCCATGCCCACGGCATTGTTTATGAGCTGGCGGGTTCCTCCGGAGATGCTCGTGGATGTTGTCGCGTAAAGAATATTAAGCATGGGTGAATTTCCGGATGGCGCTGGCCAGATGGTTACCAAAATTGGCAAGAGAATAGTGTTCGACAAGGGTGGAGATATTTTCGATCTGCGGGGCATCTTCCCGGGCCTGGGTAAGCGCTTTTGCCAGTGATTTTGGGGAATCAGGCGAAAAATAGATGGCCTGATCGTCTTTAAAGACCCCCGTATAGGTACCGAGACGCGGAATGATGGGAGTGAGGCCGTTTTCTACATAGTCCGCAACCTTCAGTCCTTCCATGGTGGCGATACCAAACCGGTATTTCTGGAGTACGGCAGAAAGATTCTGATGGGACACCCTGCCTTTCATATCTATTTTTTTAAGCACCTTTTTTTGTTCCGCCAGTTTCTGGAGAGCCCGTCTGTCTTCCTCTGTGCCGCCGTAGATGGCGATTGATATTTCTGAAGACGTTAATGCCAGGGCATCAAGCAAAAGGTCCATCAATTTGTCCCTTGTTATGGAACCGCAATAGACAAAGGAGTCTGGGCGTGATGCGGGAATATCCGAATACTTTTTGTTAAGTGCATGCCAAATATGTGTTGTATTATGCACCGTAAGATCGGTACGCACGATCTGTTCGCTGGCCGCAGACGTGAAAATGATACCGTCCACCCTTTGATAAAGTTTTTTTAAGAAAGGAACGGTTTCATTATGTGTGTCCAGATCCTTCCGCTGTTTTCTGTAGGGCGAATCCGGCACGCGTTCTTCTTTATAATACCCGTCTTTTTTATGGGCTTCCAGGATGACTCGTTTGTGATGCCAGCATCGGGAACGCACCAGGCGTTTTGCCAGAGTGTAGGACCGGGTATAGAAACAGGCATCCCCTGTGGCCAGGCTAAGAATCTTTTTCAGCGTCAGATAGAAGCGCAGTCCGCGCAGCTTTTTTTTGGGAACGGCAAGAAATTCAACGCCTCGGAGGTCATATCCGTAACGTGCCTGAACCGCGGCAAAGAGCTCGTTTTGGGGAACGGTGAGAGTATTGACCACACAGATGATCCGAAAATGGGACTTCAGGGAAAAGAGCGTCTTGGTGATCTGGATGGAGTGCGCTTTTGTATTGGGATAATCGGTGTTGAAGAGATAGAAAAGTGTCTGCATGATGCCTTGTGTGCCCCTCTGTTGGGTGATTTTCAGCCTGAGGTAAGCCAAGTATCCAATGCCTTCACCTGGGTGCCTATATGACAGCAGCGTCGGGCCTGGGTCAGAAAATTTTTTTTCAGTTCGTTCAGGGCTGAAGCTGTGGCCGTGCATTGTTGTTCAATGGAGGCCTCCCAGATTTTTACGTCAGCTTTTTCAGACAGCAGCAAGTCCCCCCCCCATTCCGGCCAGATTTCTTTCACGCCTCCCACATCCCTGGCGATACATACAAGCCCTTCGGCCATGGCTTCCAGCAAACTGTTGGGCAGTCCCTCATTATATGAGGGCAACAGAAAAACGTCTGCCTGCCTGAGAAGGGCCCGGACATTCTGCTGAAATCCGTGCCAGATAATTTGCCCTTCCAGTCCTTTGTCTCGGGCTACCTGCTGCAATGCCTGTTCTTCCCGGCCGGTACCCACAATATGATATCTGAAGTCAATGCCTTTGTTGTGAAGATCTGCCAGGGCCCTAAGAACATCTTTGTGGCCTTTGTCGGCATTGAGCTGGCTGGTGGAAATAAGCCGCAACGGACCGGGCACATGGTCAGGCGGGGTGTCCGCAACGGTCTTGCCCGTGTGGATGACGGTGATCTCTTCCGGTTTCAGATAAGGGAGCTCATCCAGGAGACCTGTTTTGATGTACGCACAGGGCACCAGAATCCGTGGGCGTATCCATGTGTGGAGCAGCCGGACCTTCCATGTATCGAGCATGTCCCCGGGAAGTCCCACCCTGTGGATGACGGGAAGGCCCAGTATTTTTGCGGCGATTCCGGCGCTGCGCATGTCCTTGCCCACGTTGACCATTACATGGGTTATCCCGCGTTTTTTGAACAGGGCCAGCAAGGTGATGATAAGCCATGGGTTGAAATCCGGTCCAAAGGAGACGGACTGGGCGTCAAGGCCCATTTCTCGGGCTCTGTCTATAAAAGGGCCGGGCCGTCCGATAATCAGACAGGTAGAGCCCAGTGCCTGAAGGCCCTTGGCCACGTCAAGTGTCCAGGTTTTGACCCCGCCCCATCGGTGCGTGGAATTAATAAAGGCGATATTCATGCGTGCAGCAGGGATTGATAGAGGTAAAGAGTGCGGTTTTTCATGGCCTCAATGCTGAATTGGGCAACAACAGATTCTGTGGATGTCTCTGGCATGGCCAGGGCCTGCTGGATGTCCGTCAGTGGGGCCAGGTTTTCATCAATGAATCTGATTCTCGGATAATAGGTCTGCACCTCTTCCAAGGTATCGGATCGCCTGGCCAGAATGGGAAGGCCGGCACCGCACGCTTCAAGAATTACGCCCGGCATGCCTTCCGCCTGGGGATCAGAGGTGAAGAGCAACAGATCAAGCTGGGGGTAATAATTCTGGATGTCTGCTTTTTCGCCCAGAAAAACGATCCTCTTCTCGAATCCGGCTGCCCGGATGGTCGTTTCCCAGTCCTCGGTGGGGTGCCCGCTTCCGATGATGAAAAGC
>JAQVZR010000124.1 GCA_028708105.1 Desulfoplanes sp.
GTCTCCTGATCCAGGTTGCCCGTGGGTTCATCGGCCAGAATGACCCGCGGGTGCCCCACAAACGCCCGAGCCAGGGCCACCCGCTGCTGTTCACCTCCTGAAAGCTGGGCCGGATAATGTCCCGAACGGTCAACGATCCCCACGGCATCCAGGGCTTCCCGTGCCCGTTCCATGGCCTTGGGAACCCGGGCAAATTCCAGCGGCAGCGCCGTATTTTCCAAAGCGGTCATGGAAGGAATCAGATGAAAAGACTGGAAGACAATGCCCATGGTTTCACGCCTGAAGCGGGCCAGATCATCCTCACTCATGGTATTTAAGAGAGTTCCTCCAATCCGGACCTCACCACTGCTTGGACGCTCCAGTCCGGCCATGATCATAAGGGTTGTAGTCTTACCTGAGCCCGATGGCCCTACAAGAGCTAGGGTTTCCTGCTGGTGAACAAACAGATCAACTCCCTTGAGGATATTGACCTCACCGCTTCCGCCGGTTAACGTAAGAAAAACGTTTTTAAGTTCGATAACAGGTGGCTGCATGTCCAGATCCTTGGTTTTTTTGTGTATGACCGTACTGCCGGCCTTTCTTTATACGACAACTCTGTGTAAAGGGGCAACCCTCGGGGCAGGACTGACCCACCAATCCCAGGCGCCCTCCCTGCATATTCTGGCCTTTGGAGACAGTCTGACAGCCGGCTATGGATTGCCCAGAGGACAATCTTTTGCCGCCAAGCTGGAGCAGCACCTTCTGGCCGCAGGGCACAATGTCCGGGTTACCAATGCGGGTATTTCCGGAGATACCACGGCAGGAGGAAGCTCGAGGCTGGCCTGGTCACTCGAGGACACAGCAGATCTGGTCATCCTGGAACTCGGTGCCAACGATGCTCTGCGCGGTATTGCCCCGGACATTGTACGGAAAAATCTGCAAAAAATGATCAACCAATGCCTGGACGCCGGCAGTGCAGTCCTCCTTTGCGGGATAACCGCCCCCATAAATTTCGGACCCGCCTACAAAAAGCAGTTTGATCGTATCTTTCCGGAGCTGGCCCAAAAAAGCAATATTCCCCTGTACCCTTTTTTTCTCCAGGGAATTCTGGATAACCCGGAACTGACTCTTGATGACGGCCTGCATCCCAATAATCAGGGAGTCGAAACCATCGTCACAAACATTCTGCCCATGGTGAAACGTATCCTACAATTACACTGATGCCCATGGATATTCTAGTGCAGAAACCGGGACACCAGGCAAAAAGGTTCGGTAGATACATACGCCCCCATGCAGTACCGAAATATAAAAACAAAAAGGCGACCCCGTAAATGGAATCGCCTTTTTGCATAGTGGTATGAAGAACTACGAACTTAACTGGCTGGCACACCCGCAGGTTCATGATCACGAGCATTCTGATCCGGTTTGGAAAACCCGAGGAGAATAGGACTGGCCACATAGATGGAGGAATACGTACCCACAACAACGCCGATAAGCAGCGCAAAGGCAAAATCGTGAATAACGCCACCGCCAAAGAAGTACAGGGCCAGGACCACAAGGAGCGTGGTTCCCGAAGTGAGCAGCGTACGGCTCAAGGTCTGGTTGATACTGGTATTGATCGTCTCACCCAGATCTTTGGACGTCTTGGCATGGATATTTTCCCGGATACGGTCAAAGACGATAATGGTGTCATTGAGAGAATATCCCAGGATGGTCAAAAGTGCGGCTACGATGGTCAGATCAAAATCCTTATCCAGCAAAGAAAAAATCCCCACTGTGATCATCAGATCATGGATAAGTGCCACCACAGCCCCCAGCGCATAGGTCAGCTTGAGATACCAGCACAGGGCAATGGTGATAAAAAGCGCTCCGATAATAAGATATGTTGTGGGCATATTCAGAAGCTGGAGCACATAGATACCCGCGGCCAGTCCTCCGGCCATGATTCCTGCGGTCATCCAGCGCTGTTCAAAACGCCCGGAGATATAAATGGCAATGAGCAAGACAGCATAAAACAGTGCCTCCAAAGCCTTAGAACGCAAATCCGCTCCGACTTTGGGTCCAACCATCTCCAGCCGCTGGATTTCAAAACCAGTTTTGTCAAACCCCTTGGCAAGGGCATCTGTAACCTGAAGACGTATATCTTCAGCCTTGATGGTTCCCTGAGAGGTACGCAAAAGGAACTCATTGGCCCCCTTATCTCCAAAACGCTGCACGACAAGGCCGGGAAGGCTCAAAGGAGCCAGGGAACTCTTGATCTCCTGGACTTTGACATCTTCGTTGAATTTGACCTGCACGACAATACCACCCGCAAAATCAATCCCGTATTTCGGTCCGCCCTTGACGACCAGCGAAGCCAGTCCGATAAAGATCAGTATCCCCGAAAGCATAAAAGCGATCTTTCTCAGTCCGATAATATCGTACTTCGTATTTGGTTTAATTATCTGAAATCCCATACCCAATCTCCTCTATATACTCAGTTTTGCACCGGGTTTACGTTTTTCAAGCCAGAAATCAAATACGATTCTGGATACAAAGATGGCGGTAAACATGGATGCACAAATACCGAGTGTCAGGGTAACGGCAAAACCACGAATCGGACCAGTTCCAAACTGATACAGAATAAGAGCGGCAATGATGGTTGTCACGTTGGCATCGAGGATAGTCAGGGTAGCTCTGCCAAACCCTTCATCAATGGCAGCCTTGGACGACAATCCGCGGCGAAGCTCTTCGCGGATTCTTTCAAAAATAAGCACGTTGGCATCAACGGCCATACCAATGGTCAGAATGATACCTGCTATACCCGGGAGCGTCAGTGTTGCTCCGAAGACGGCCAGGCCAGCCAGGATGAGTAGGATGTTAAGCAATAACGCAACATCGGCCACGATCCCGGAAAAACGATAATAAATAACCATAAACAGAAGAACCAGAACGCCGCCAAACAGAGTGGAAAAGACACCCTTGTCAATGGATTCCTGTCCCAGAGAAGGCCCAACGCTCCGTTCTTCCAGGATGGTGACCGGAGCGGGCAACGAACCTGCGCGGAGCGTAATGGCCAGATCATGGGATTCTTCTGTGGTGAAATGGCCGGTGATACTGGCTCTTCCGCCGCTGATCTGCTCCTGGATGGTCGGCGCGGAAAAGACTTTGCCGTCCAGAACAATAGCCAGACGTTTTTTGACATTATTCCCTGTCACGCGCTCAAAAATCCGTGCTCCGCGACTGCTGAACGTCAGGCTGACATAGGCCTGACCATAGGAATCAAACTGCGTCTTGGCATCGGTGATATACTCACCGGTCATCACAACATCATTATTCAGCACAATGGGCTGCTTGGAATAAGAACCATCCGCCCGGCGTTTTTGGAGCTGATAAAGGGCGTCTCCGGAAGGGAGAATGCCTTTGACCGCTTTGGCAACATCGGCGTCTTCATCAACAAGCATAAATTCTAGATGCGCGGTCTTCCCGATGATTTTGATAGCCCTCTGGGGATCATCCAGACCGGGAAGCTGGATCTGGATACGGTTATCCTGCTGCTTACGGATATCAGGTTCCGAAACACCAAACTGATCAATGCGATTACGAATAGTCTTAACGGCCTGATCAAGGGTCATTTTTTCAAGTTTGGCCCGGTGTTCCGGCGTTAGAGACATGGTGTAGATCACCTGGCCGTTCTCCTGGACCTGTTTCCCGGCAACCTTCAGCTGCCTGAAACGGGAAGACAGAACATCTTCGAGGGCATTCTGCTGTTCCTTCTTGAGGAGCAGGAATGTCAGATCCCCGTCAGCAGTCACCTTGGGACGCATCACAAGGACATTTTCATCCCGGGCTTCTGCACGAATATCCTGTCCCATCTGAGAAATGGAATTCATCACCGCCTTTTCCACATCCACACCCAAAGTTAGATGGATTCCGCCTTTAAGATCCAGGCCCAGATTGATCTCGCTGGAAGGCAGAATTTTCTTCAAACCAGAGGTCTGGAGGCGAGGAAAGGACGGGAGGACATAGGCAATGGCCACAACCGCAACCACAAGAGTGAGCATAACCCGCCAGCGTAAGCTACCTTTCATCTCCAAATTCCTTTTGTAAAAAATAAATCCGATATCGTCTTTGAACGCCGAAGAACACTATCTACGAAATTTCAAAGGTCGCAAAAACGCAGACCTCTCCAGGGAGAGGTCTGCGTATCACCTGGCAAATAACGCGTTATTTTTTTTTGCCTTTTTCTTTTTTTGCATCTTTTTTCTGCACGTCTTCAATCACATCCAAACCGGAAATGAAAGAGCGCTTGACCCGGATTTTGGTATTCTCGTCGACATCAAGGGTGAGGACATCACCGTTGAGATCCACGATCTGACCACAGATACCGCCGCTGGTAACCACCTTGTCCCCTCTTTTGAGGTTGGCAAGAGTTTCATTGTGCTGCTTGGCTTTTTTCTGTTGAGGACGGATAAGCAGAAAATAAAAGATGGCAAACATAATAATCAAAGGTGCAAAGGCCGCAATGGGATTACCTCCCCCTGCTCCAGCACCACCGGCCTGTCCCATGGCAAATGCCACACTGTCAAAAAACATCTAAGCCTCCTTGGCGACGAAATGACTTTAAAAAAGAAAATATTGATTACTGGATGGTTCAAGTATCTGTCAACTACCAGTACTGGGAACGTTCTTTAAAAATGGCCTCAAAATCTTTGATTTCCTGCTTCTGGGCATCCGTTACCGCAAGCTCCCGGGCTCGGGCAAGGCGTTTCATGAGTTTACCCTCCAGATTTTGATACAGACGCGCATAACACAGATGCAGATAGGCGTGGAACAGGTCTTCTTCCTGACCATACATCCGGCCTAGATAGAGATGCACTTCACCATCTTCGGGGAGACGTGCCAGTATTTTCTTCATCGTCCGGACGGCTTCGTCGGTCTGCCCCTGTTCAGCAAGAATCCGGGCGTAGAAAAAAAGTGCCATAAGATCCCGTGGATTTCGAAAAACCGCTTCCTGGAGATACGCAAGAGCCTGTTGCTGATTATGGCCATATTCGAAATAAAACCTGCCGGCCTCCCGAAGCCAGAGGGGATCTCTTTGGGGCGAACATGCCAGGGCACGTTCAAAAGCCTGACCGGCCTCCTGGATACGATTAAGGCGGGAAAGCACAATGGCCTTGCCTAATTGATCAAGACAGGAAACCTGCGCAGACTCTTCATGCATATAATATCCCAGGGCAACTTCAGGATCGCTGTATCTGGACCGAAGAATCATTTTCACCCTGGCAAATCGACCATCTTCCCGATGCTGCAGCTGTACTGCACGGGGAAGACGTTTTATCCGCTCGCTGATATAGCCGATCCTCTCTTCAATGCCAGGATGCGTCAGATAATAGGCGGGAATATCTCCACCGCCACCCATCCAGGTATTTCTCCGGATCTTTTCAAACGCATCAAGCATGCCTTCGGGGCTATACCCTGCACTGATGAGGCTGTTCAAACCAATGTTGTCGGCTTCCCGTTCGTGCTCACGGGAATAGCTGAGCATAGCAGACTTGGCTCCGGCCATGCTCCCGAGCATGACTCCTCCGGCGGCGTCACCTTTGCCCTGTGTGCCCAAAAAAACACCGGCCAGCATTCCCACCAGGGCACAGCATTGAAAATCTGTGACTGTTCGATACTCTGGGCAATATGCCGTTGACTGACATGAGCCAGTTCATGGGCAATGACCCCGACCACCTCCGCCTCATTGTCCAGATTAAGGATCAGCCCGCTGAACACAAACACATAACCTGCGGCCGTGGCAAAGGCATTCATGGATGTGTCACGGACCACATTGATGGTAATCGGAAACAGCATGGGGGGCATGACTTTAACAACGGAAAGGGTCAGATCCCGAATATAATCAACGACCTCAGGGTCTTCTATCAAAGGGAAATGAGCCCGAAACATGACATTGAATTTTCTTCCGAGCTCAGCTTCATCTGAAATGGTAAATTCTCCGAAAAGAGCCGCGCAGGAAGCACTGACAGGAGCAAGAACGGAAGAAGCAGTAATAAAAAAAATAAACAGCACCATGGCGCATCGAGATAACCACCGGCGCACATGACAACGCCTC
>JAQVZR010000125.1 GCA_028708105.1 Desulfoplanes sp.
GGCTATTTCAATAAGCCCGGTCTCAAGCATTTCCTGAACCCGTTCGAATTCGAGCATATCGTGCAGGGCATCGTACAGGGGACGCAGGTACTGGGTGATTTTTTCCACCAGATCACCAGGCAGAAATCCAAGTTTTTCGCCCGCTTCCACGGCAGGTCGGGTGAGCACAACCCGTTTGACCTCTTTTTTAAGAAACGAGGACACGGCTACGGCCACGGCCAGATAGGTTTTGCCCGTTCCGGCTGGACCGATGCCAAAAGTCAGATCGTTTTTTCGAATGGCGGCCAGATAATCGCGCTGGGTAAGGGTCCGGGGACTGATGGTTTTCTTGGGCGAAACAATAAAATGATTGTCCCGAAAAAAATGTACCAGGGAAGTCTGGGGTTCCCGGGCCAACACCCGGAGGGCACAGTCCACATCCTGGGAATACACCTTGTGGCCTGAACGTACCAACTCATACAGCTGCGACAGGCACGAACGCACACACTCCACTCGTTCCGGATCTGCAGCTGCAACAAACACCGAGGCGGACCGGGTCTGGATATCCACCCCGGTTTTGGTCATCATATACCGCAGATTTTTTTCGCGTGGCCCGAATAACTCCCGGGCACTTTCGGCATCTTCAAAAGTCAAGGTGATGTTTTTTGGCATGGAAAAACTTGGGGATAAAGGATGGAAGAATAGTCGAGAATCAGCATACGATAACGTATACGACATGGAGATGATCAATATGCTTTTTACGCATGACAGAGCAAGGCTGCCTACCCGCGTTGATGTGCCCTCTGAGTATCGCGGAACATGCTCCCATCGGATACAGCAAAACATATCCAAAATTTTCTAAACTGGTTATATAAAAAATGCTGCAGCCCGGTTACTTCTTTTCCTGCGTACCGTCCAATCACGAAATCACGGCTGGTAAACCAGGGCCAAATCAGCTAGAGGACAATCCGGCTGAGGATATCTGCCCGCATCAATAATCAAAACGATATTTCACGGTATATTATGGACCTCAAACTTTTTCTGACCACCTTCGCAACCCTTTTTGTTGCCGAAATCGGCGACAAAACCCAGTTGGCCTGCATCTCCCTGGCAGCCAAGAGTCACAAACCATGGACTGTTTTTTTAGGTGCATCCACAGCCCTTGTCCTGGTCACTTTGGTGGCCATTCTCTTTGCCCAGATCATCACCCAGTTTATTCCCGAAAACGTGATCAAAAAAGTCTCGGCTTTCATGTTTATGATCATTGGCGTGCTGATGTTCATGGACAAGGTATGACCGACGTTCGAGTCCCCTGCTTATCTTTAATCGGAGTCACTCGATGAACATCTACGACATTTTCTTTTTTCTTTCCCTGGGGGCCGGTTTTTTAATGGCCTTCAACTTGGGAGCCAATGATGTGGCCAATTCCATGGCGTCCGCCGTGGGTGCCAAAGCCATCACTGTGCGCCAGGCAGTATTTATTGCCGGAATTCTCAATTTTGTAGGCGCGGTCTTTCTCGGCTCCCATGTTACGGCAACGGTGAGCAAGGGGATCATCAATCCGGCCCAGATCAGTGATCCCAAGCTGATCATGATCGGAATGTTTTCGGCCCTGCTGGCCGCCGGTATCTGGGTACTCATCGCAACTCTGACCTCGCTTCCAGTCTCATCCACCCATTCCATTGTCGGAGCCATCATGGGATTCGGACTTGTCGCCGGCGGACCGAGCGTAGTCAACTGGGCCAAGATCGGAGGCATTGTGCTCTCCTGGATCATTTCTCCCTTTGCGGCTGCGGCCATCGCCTATCTTGTCTTCAGCCATATCCGCAAAACCATCTTTTTCAGCCGACAGTTCGTCAGGCAGGCCAAGCGTTGGGGACCCAGATGGATGGCCATCACCATGTGTTTGATCGTCATGTCATTTTTGTACAAAACCCCTGTCGGCAAAGACTTGCATCTGTCATTTTCCATGACGCTCCTGATCACTCTAACCGCAGCCGGGGGGATATGGCTTGTGGGCAGACACATGGTCAACAAGCTGGTCAAGGATGAAACCGAAGGGGCTGAAGGTGTAGAAAAAATATTTCGCAAGATTCAAATCGGTACATCCTGCTATGTGGCACTCTCCCAGGGAGCCAATGATGTGGCCAATGCCATAGGACCAGTGGCGGCCATCTATCTCATTGCCAGGGAACACCAGCTCCTGGCAACGGCCGAAGTGCCCATGCCCATCCTGGTACTCGGAGGTCTTGGTATCGCCTTGGGCATCGCCGTCCTCGGTCACAAGGTTATGGGCACGGTAGGAGACAGGATCACCCAGTTGAATAATACACGGGGCTTTGCTGTTGATTTTAGTGCTGCAACCACAGTTCTTGTGGCATCCAACCTGGGACTTCCCGTCTCCACCACCCATGCGGCCGTTGGTGGAGTGGTCGGCGTCGGCCTGGCCAGAGGATTCAGCGCCGTTGATTTCGGGGTCCTAGGAAAAATCGTGATCTATTGGCTCTTGACCGTTCCCATTGCAGCTTTCACTTCCATTGTTATTTTTCAGCTTCTACGCTGGACTATTTATTAAAAAACGTTCATTTTTGAGCATAGAAATTTCAAAAGGAGTCTTTATGTCCAAACTCTCTTTTTTCGGAATGCTGGCCACCAAATCTCCCATGGAGGGATTGGTCGAACATTACGATCAAATTGCCCAGTGCACCAACATCATCAATGAGTCCCTGGAATGTTATGTCTCAGGCATTGGGGCATGCCGGGAATTCACAGAATTATCGCGCGAAATCGATAAAATCGAAAATCATGCTGATATCATCAAACGCAATCTGCGCAACCACCTCCCGCGACGATTGTTCATGGCCGTGGATAAAACGCTGTTCCTGAACTATACCAAAAGCCAGGACAACATCCTGGACTCAGCCCAGGAGGCACTGCAGTGGCTGGGTATGCGACAGGTGAGCATCCCGGAAGGTTCCTACCAGAAAATGCTCATAGACCTTTTAGAAGCCGTTAAAATGACCACCGAATTTTTGGGACCAGCCCTCCAGGATACCATCAAATTTGTGCATGGTGAAACCCTGGACAGGACATCTCTCAAGCATAAATACCAGGCAGTGCGCAGACAACATCACGATGTCCAGAAAATGCGCACAAAAATCACGTCGGCCATCTACACATCCACGATGGATTTCAAAGATATCTATCAGCTCATCCATTTCGTGGACTGCCTGACAAACATGAGTCACGACAGCGAAAACTGTGCCGATATTCTGCGTTCCATGATTGCGAGGTAGGCAAACTACCGGATATAAGATATAGGACCGCTGCGCTTAAGGATAGATGATCGTATCCAGGCAGAGGTGCTATCATTCAATGATCTCGTTCTGAAAAAATAATCATATTTTGTGCATACATATAGAAACAGGGCAACCAACGGGTTGCCCTGTTTCTATATCCTATATCGGATATCCTTTATCCTATCCATCTATCTTCAGCCGATCCTCCAACTCCTGGTCCATCACCACGACAACGCTTTCGCGGACCTGCCCCACCTGCACCCGTCCCAGGGCAGCGCCTTTGATTGTGCGCACATCGCGCACCTGAGCGCACAGGACACGGGCCTTGTCGGTTCCACGCTGCCAGCTGGACAGAGCGGCAATGATTGCCGCCTGTTCGATACTGCGTCTGGGGACATCCTGGGCCTCAAAATCCCGTTTCAAAATCACATGGGCTCCAGGCCCATCCTGGGCATGGAACCAATAGTCCAAGGGGCTGGCCAGCTGAGTGAGCAGCTGGTGGTTGGCTTTCTGATTTTTACCGCGGATGAGGAGAAAATGATCATCCGTTCGGTACATATGGACGGCAAGAGTCCGGTATTTTTTCGGAATACTCATTTTTTTGGGTGCAACCGCAGCCTCTGACGGTTCTCGAGGTGACGCCACAGCCATGTCTGCATTGGCAACGGCTGCGCACTGACGTTCCAGATATTCCCGGCGCTCCCGGATAACAGGCAGTCCCCGCTCACCTTTTTTGGCCCTGGAAAAAAACCACTGCATATTTTCAAGTAACGTCTTGGCAGGATTCAGATCCACAACCATTGTCTGTCCGAGACCATCGTCAAGAGCAATACTCTCCATGCGCCGGGACCCGTCCAGCTGGTACAGATGAGCCAGCACGAGGTTCCCCTTGTCTCTCCCCTTGACCATGGTCAGCAAACGCTGCTCATCCTGCTCAAGGCGTTTGAGCGATTTTTTAAGACGTTTTATTTTTTTGCTGCGTTGACGCTCAATTTCTACATCCTCATTGACCATGGAGGAAACCCGGGGAAACCCGTAGGCCTCTGCAGCCTCAAGAGCCGTACCAAAGGCCAGAGATTCTCCCTTTTCCGGCTGCCACAAGCTCAACCGGGTCTCGGTACCCCTACCCGCCACCCAGAACCCGCCTTTATGGTCGCCGGTCTTCAATGCATCCAATATTTCCCGGCCCCTATCTGGAGAGATAGTTGCCAGCAGATGACGAAGCGGCGGACTCATCTGGGGAAACCGTTCCCAAATGTTTGAACCATCCCGGACCTGATCAATATCAGGCCACTCGGGTTCACGGCCAAATCCTTCATCAAGATGATCCATGATCTGCAGACCCTCCCGTAAATTAAAAACAAGGTATGAAGGTGGCTGCACACCAATGCGCCAGGCCATCCTGCGGCCGGGCCAATCTATCTGGATATCCAGAATCCGTCGGGACCTGATCCGCTTGCGCAGCCACATCACCTGCCCCGAAGGCTGTCTTTTATTGTCCGGCTTTACTGTAGAGAGAAAAAAAAATCCCCGTGAAGGGGATGCGTAAAAAATGACATAACCTGCTGCTCCGACATCAATAGTAAAGGCCCGTGGTGCCGGATCAAAAATTTTCTCGATACGGAGACCGGCAATACGCTTCCTCAGCTCAAGGGCTGCAAAACGAAAAAAATTTGCTTCCACGCAGATCCCCCTTCCATTTCCCTTTGCCCTGATCCCATCCACAGGGAAAAGGGTGAAAAAAGCCCATGCATTTCTCACCCTTTTCCCTGCAAACCAGGTTCGAATCCATTATCGTTTCTCTTTCAGGCCACGTATCAATCAGGACATGCTCTGGACAACAAACGACACCTGCTTGATTTTTTTCGGATTCCTTCTCTTACAACACGTACCTCCGACTCCGAGGGGCCACCGTTTAGTCCCCCCGCAGCCGTTCTTCCTCTTCCTGATGACTCTTGCAATTAATACACAAGGTTGTCATCGGACGGGCCTTAAGGCGGGCAATACTGATTGCTTTCCCGCATTCTTCACAAATTCCGAACGTACCGTCTTCAATACGTTCCAGAGCCTCTTCGATTTTTTTGATCAGCTTCCTGTCCCGGTCTCTCAGGCGCAGGGTAAAGGTACGATCGGACTCGGCCGAAGCCCTGTCTGCAGGATCAGCATAGGATTCGCGGTGTTCCGACATATCTTCCAGAGTATCTTCTCCCTGCTGCAAAATTCCCTGGAGCATCTCATTGAGATGTTTTCGAAAACTTTCAATTTCATGTGCATTCATGAGCATGGCCTCCCCTTTTCATCGTAAGTCTGTTAAATTCAAACCGCGCCCGTATACCCTAGGTCATTGAAAAAAGTAAAGCAGGCTTTATCGGTATGACATTTTGGAAAATCCAGGAGTTCCATCTGATAATCCGCTGACAAGCCCCCTAAAGCAACGCGCAAAATAAGAAAGGCAGCAGCAGCATGACAACATCTCCCGTCCTCCCCACGCTAACGGAGGATGCCGGATGGGATCAAATGATATTTTTTTTTACTCAACTGCTCTTTTTTTCTTGACACAGTTCAAGCGCTTGGCTAGATGGTTCACCCTGTTGAGCGGGAATAACTCAGCGGTAGAGTGCAACCTTGCCAAGGTTGAAGTCGCGAGTTCAAATCTCGTTTCCCGCTCCAACAAAAAAGGCGGCATAGCCAAGTGGTAAGGCAGTGGGCTGCAAAACCTTTATTCTCCAGTTCAAATCTGGATGCCGCCTCCATTTGCGGGAATAACTCAGCGGTAGAGTGCAACC
>JAQVZR010000126.1 GCA_028708105.1 Desulfoplanes sp.
GTCACACACAGATGTTTCGGGCATGGCGAATTCGGTCTTACCGTCTAGCAGGGCTAGAACGGCTGCAGTAATCCAATCGGGATGCGGAGGACAACCTGGGAGGTAGATATCCACATCAACGATTTCATCCAGAGCGTAGCATTTGTCCAGCAACGCAGGGATATTTGTGGTCGGGGGTTCTCCGGCATCCGTTGTCGGAGAATCCTTGTAGACAAACTGGTTGAGTTCGTCATTTGTGTACATGTTGATCAGTGCAGGGATACCACCATCGGTGGCACAGGTTCCCAGGGCGATCAGAATCTGACATTTTTTACGCATCTCTTTGGCAATTGCGACATGTTCTTCATTTCTGACACTTCCAGAAACAATGCCGACAACGGCTTCAGGGATATTCATCTCGGTTCCTTCACCGGTCTGTCCGTAGTATTTATGATCCATGATGACCGGAATGTGGACGAAATCCAGGTTGTTGACCAGGAGATCAACCAGGACATCACCGATGTTCAGAATAGCTATCTCACACCCAGAGCATGAGTTCAGCCATTCCTCGGCAACAGTAACTTTGGCCATATCTCTTACCTCCAGTTAGGCGCTGACAGCTTTATGCTTTTCCAGACGAACAGGATTCGGACCCAGCGATTTGATCTTTTCCGTGAATTCCGTGACTACTTTCTGGAATTTTGGTGCCTCAGCCCCTGATACCCATTCGATCGCGTATCGATTTGGATCGATGCCGAGATCTTCGAGGACCAATTTTATGGCTTTTGCCCTATCCAATGCTTTGTGATTACCATCCAGGTAATGACATTCACCGAGGTGTCAGCCCATTACGATGACGCCGTCCGCACCTTTTTCAAGGGCGTCGACGACCAGGTTGGGATGAACCATGCCGGAACACATGACCCTGATGGCGCGCATGTTCGGGGGATATTGCAGCCTGGAGACTCCAGCCAGGTCTGCACCGGCATATGCACACCAGTTACAGAGGAATCCAATGATTACAGGCTCGAAGTTTTCTGCCATTGAAACGTCTCCTTATGTATGGCGTTTGGAGCACACGGGCAGGGCCGAAACGGCTCGGCCCGTGTACTTCCTTTGCGTTATATATCCTCCAGGGCAGCCATAACCTGTGCCCTGAGCTGTTCGGTAGTAAAACCGTGCACGAAAATACCTTTCTTGGGGCAGGTAGCTTCGCAGATACCACAACCTTTGCATAATGATGCATTGGTTTCAATTTTGCGTTTTTCCAGACCTTCATCATTGGTATAGGTGATTATGCTGATGGCACTGTATGGACACGTATCGACACAGAGAGCACAGCCATCACAATTTTCCGTGGTGAAGGACTTGATGGAATCAAGAGGCATTATAGATTTGGACAAAACGACAGACGCACGGGCAACCGCAGCCTGGGCCTGGGCAATGGCCTCATCAATGGGTTTGGGATAATGGCACAGACCTGCAACGTACATTCCGTCAACCGTCATATCAACGGGACGCAATTTTGGATGTGCTTCCATGATGAAACCGTCTTCATTCAGACCACATTTGTAGAGATTCACCAGCTCATCGCTTTTGTTGGGCACCATGGCCGTCGCCAAAACGAGATAGCTGGGCCGGATGTCCAGGGTCTTGCTCGAGATGGGATCATTCACCAGGACGACCAGATCATCACCTTCTTTGGAAACGACGGGCTTGTTCTCCAGAGCGTAACGGACGAAGATGACTCCCTTTTCTCTGGCCTCTCTATATAAATCTTCGCGTTCACCGTATGTTCGGATGTCGCGGTAGATAACAAAGACTGGCATATCCGGGTTGGCCTTTTTCAGGTCAATGGCGGATTCCATGGTATGGGTACAGCAGGTCTTGCTGCAGTAAGGTCGCTCAGGACAACGGGAGCCGACACATTGGATGAAAACAGCACCTTTGGCCTTAGATACGGCGGGCATGTGATCCCGGAGTTCCTGGTCAAATTCAAGGTGGGTCAAGACACGGTCGTCCTGGCCATAAAGATACTCGCTGGGTTTGTATTCCTGAGCACCTGTACAGACGATGGCGATGCCGTATGTGAGGGCCTTGATTTCACCGTCAACATTAATTTCTGTGACAAAATTACCCACAGAACCCTTATTGCTTTTGAGGGTGCTGTTTTTGAAAAGCTTGATGTTGGGATGATTTTCCACCTTGGCAATCAAGTCTTCAACATATGGTCTGATGGGTTCGCCTTTCCAGGTCTTGTTTAGAAGCAGGGCGTTTCCGCCGAGAGTATCCGTTTTTTCCACGAGGAAGGTTTCATATCCTTGGTCGGCAATGCCCAAAGCTGCTTTCATTCCTGAAACACCGCCGCCAACAACGAGGGCGGACTGATTAACGCCAACGGAGATATGATCCAGGGGAACAAGCATTCTGGCTTTGACAACGGCCATGCGCACTTGATCCTTGGCTTTTTTGGTAGCTTTTTCAGGTTCTTTCATGTGAACCCAGCTGTTCTGGTTCCGGATATTGGCCATTTCAAAGAGGTATTTGTTCAGACCTGCCTCTCTCATGGTTTCCTGGAACAGGGGCTCATGGGTTCTGGGAGTACATGCGGCCACAACAACACGGTTCAGATGCTGTTCTTTGATCTCATTGGCCATAAGGACCTGGGTATCCTGAGAACAGGTGAACATATTATTTTTTACATAGACAACATTGGGCAGGGTCTTGGCATATTCGGCAACGGCTTTGACGTCTATTGTACCGGCAATGTTGATACCGCATGAACAAATAAAAACACCAATGCGCGGTTCCTGACCGGCCACCTCAGCTTCGGTAGGAAATGTCTTTTCCTCTGTCATGGTACCGCGAACTGATGTTAAGCCCGCAGCGGCTTCCATGGCAGCCGAAGATGCCTCTGTGACAGATTGGGGAATGTCTTTGGGCCCCTGGAACGCACCGGCTGCGAAGATACCGGGCTTGCTGGTGGCAACAGGGTTAAAACTGGTGGTCTTGGCAAAATTGTATTTGTCAAGGGTAATACCCAGATTCTGAGCCATTTTAATGGCTGCAGGACCGGTTTGCAGACCTACGGAGAGGACAAAGAGGTCGTACGCTTCTTTTACCCGTTCGCCTGTGGTCGTATCCATGTATTCCACAACGACGCCCTTGTTGTCTTTGCCGGGGTAGATGGTGTGGATACGGTCAGGGATAAAGCGGATACCTTCTGCTTTGGCTTTTTCAAGGTATTTGTCGAATTCTTTGCCATGGGTTCTCATGTCCATGTAGAAAATGGACAGATCCAGCTTCGCGCCATCGGCGTGTTCTGTAGAGACTAAGGCCTGTTTGAGGGCGTACATACAACAAACGCTGGAACAATATCCATTATCACATTTGTTGATGTTCCGCGAACCTACACATTGGAGCCAGCCGACTTTCTTGGGTACTGTGTGGTCCGAAGGACGTTCCAAGTGACCCATACACGGGCCGCCTGCAGCCAGAAGACGTTCGTACTCCAGGCTGGTTACGACATCGGGCAGTTTGGCGTAGTCGTAGGTATCGAAAATGGAGGGATCAAAAGCTTTGAAACCCGGGGCGGTAATAATGGAACCGACCTGGATTTCATGAATTTTTTCCGTATCAGCAAAGTTGATGGCACCTGCGGGACAAAATTTTTCGCAGGCCCTGCATTTGCCTTTCTGGATGAAGATACAATTTTCAGCATCTAGGGCATACTTCAAGGGAACAGCCTGACCGTATGGGATGTACGCGGCTTTCCGTTTGCTCAGACCGCCGTCGAATTCGTTGGGTACCTTTTTGGGACATTTTTCAGCACACATCCCACAGGCGATACATTTGTCAACGTCGACGTAACGCGGGTTTTCTTTAACGGTTACGGTAAAATTACCAGCTTCGCCCTGGATCTTTTGTACCTCACTGAGTGTGAGGAGTTTGATGTTCAAGTGCCGACCGCACTCTACCAGTTTCGGTGAGAGTATTCACATTGCGCAGTCATTGGTCGGAAAGGTCTTGTCCAGCTGGGCCATTGCCCCGCCGATAGCCGACGATTTTTCGACCAGATACACGTAGTAACCGGTGTCAGCCAGATCTAGCGCTGCTTGGATGCCCGCGATGCCACCGCCGACAACCATGACTGCACCAACTTTCTCTTGTGCCATAGTTTACCCCCTTAGCCAGTTGATTTGGTGCTAATGGTATTGAAATTTCGCTTATGCCGGAATCAAGGTCTGTATCCCATGTGTTTCGACCATGATTTATATATAAACCAAATAGATTGGTCTAGGTTACGTACATAAAATTTATCCGTTCATATCCCATGTCCAGGGAAAATGCTAGTCTTTGCGGCGAAGAAATTGAAAAAAACAGAGATATTTTTAAAACAATGTAGCACGGTTCGCAGCTATCTGTACATGCGGGTTAGGAGTGATTTATCTGTGTGATTTGTTAAAGCCATTAATATTTAACTTGTTGAATTAAAAAAATTATTTTTTTATAAACTGATGATGTCAGAAAATTTTTGCGGATAAGGAAACCGCGAAGACCCGGACATCATTTATCCCTTTGGTGAGGTATTGCAGTACATGATCGGATCAATGTCTGTGTATTCGGTATTTACACGGGAGGGAATAGGCCTTGAGAAGGGGCTGCATTTTGTATAGCTATCAGGAGCAATACAATTATTATAATGGAAGATGTTATGCTGGCTGTTTCAGATCCCGTTGAGTTACAACTTCTTGCGGGAACACAGGATTCTAGGTATTCAGGCAGGTATCGTCACTGAAGTGGCAACATCAGCTCCAAAATTTTCAGACTGCAACGACCATGGACCAGCCAATGAAAAAATTGAGATGTTTGCTTGTTCATCCAGATCCGCAGATTCGTGTGGATCTGCGGAAAATGCTTTCAGAGGTTAAGGGAATTAAGGTTCTTGGTGAGGCCGTTTCTTCTTTTGAGGCTTTAGAGATGCTTGAGTCTCTTCCCTACGACGTTTTTTTTCTTGGCACCGAGCTGGAGGGAGGCGTCACTGGTATTGAGATGGCGCAGATCCTCAACCAGCGCAAGGGTAGTCCAGTGCTTATCTTTCTGGCTCCAGATGAATCTTTGGCTTTTAAGGGGTTTGAGCTGGGAGCGACGGATTACCTGCTCTGGCCGGTAACCGTCGAGCGTTTGAAACGTGCCATTGAAAGGGCCATCCTGGTCCTGCCGCAGGAGCGAGGCGTGAGGGATGGGCTACTGGCCAAGCCGTTGCAAGCCAAGATCAATGCAGAGGAAGAAACCTTGCATCTGCCTTTGGGGGAAAAAGAAGAGGAACTCTTTCTTGAGGCATTACGCAAGGCCTGGGATAGGAAACAGGCCCGGCCCATTGAGATTGAAAAACTCCCTATCAACCAAGATGGCAGACTGTTATTGGTGCCATATAGCAATATCGTGTTCATAGAGGCTTATGAAGATTACAGCTATGTGCATACCTCAGGAGAAAAGTTTTTGACCTCCTATCGTCTTAAAAATCTTGAAGAGCGATTGCGCAGGCATCGTTTTTTCCGTGTGCACCGTAAATATTTGGTTAATCTTGAGATGGTTACCGAGATAGCTTCAATGCCCGGTAGTAATTTTATGCTCCGGACCGCAGGCCGTAAAAAAATCGAATTGCCCATCAGTCGTCGAAGGATTGGTGAATTGAAACAGCTTCTTAATCTCTAGACTTTCGTTAGAGCGTATTAATGATAATGCATCCAGGTGCACGGGCTGGGGGCAAGAGATTTTTGGGGACGTCGGGCTATTGCCTTGGAAGGACTTCGGATTCAGACCCTTTTGTCCATGTGCGGTTTTTTTGGGCGGGTGCAAGGTCGTTTTGGTGCGAGAAAAGGTCTTTCGTCCGTAGATGTTGTGGTATTGGGGCGTTTTTAGTGCAGCCGTTTACCCAGATCCGCCCGCCTTTAGCCGATTATTCATCTACAAAAGGATACTCATGGGGAATAAAAAAGGCTCACGGGCAAGCTTTCGGATTACCGAACCATGCTTGACAATATTCCCCCTGCTCATCTCATGCTGTATTGCCTTGTCGGC